>CANBDB010000006.1 GCA_947367285.1 uncultured Clostridia bacterium
TTGGTAATGCTTGATCCCACCGTTTGCGAACACAACTACGTATGGGTAGAAGGTAAAGAGCCTACCTGCGAAGAAGAAGGCGATGCAGATCACTACCACTGCGACGGTTGCGGAAAGAACATTGATCCGAATTACGGCGAGATGGAATCGATAAGCATTCCAAAAGCAGAACACGAATACGGATCGCTGTATTGGGGAAAATCCGCTAACTTCTTTGAAGATGGCAACATTGAATACTATCAATGCTCCGAGTGTGAAAAATACTTTGACAACGAATATAACGAAGTCGAAACTCCCGTGATTCCCAAATACTCCACCAATATTTCCATTTGCGTAAACGGAACTCCAACGGCTCTTGTGCTTGCCGAGCAGTACGAAGGACATATTATATGGACGCTCGATAAGCTTACGGTCAAGGAAGGCGACGTGATTACCGTTTGCTGTACCGATAATCCCGATATAACCCACAACTTCTGGGGCAATGGCATTATTGATCAGAACGGAAAAATAACGATGACAGCCGTTGCGCAAGTAGTGGTAGAAGCTACCTATAACGGCGTAATGCTTAGCATAAATTATATTTATGAAGAAACGTATGAACACTATCTTCACCATATTGGTGTGAAAATGTACGACATGACTCTTGACGAAAGTAATCCTAACGTGGTGTTTGTTAAAGACGTTACGCTCTCTGCCGGAGATAAAATTGCCCCTGCAGGTAAATTACTTGTTACAAATCAGAATTTGTCATATTATTTTACACTTGCAGAGATCGATGAGTCGATAGCGGTGAAAAATGATCTCGGCTACGTTGATATCGTCAGCGGCGGCACCTTTGACTTTTATTTTGACCTTGAAGAAAAAATATTGACTATCGTAGAAGGTAACGATTATGAATACTACCTTAATCATGTCGGTGTGAAATCGTATGATATGATTCCTTACGAATACAATCCTAACGTAGTATTTATTGGAAACCTTACGTTTGATGCTGGAACTCGGATAGGTATCCAGGCTAAAAAGCTTTCAACCGACCAAAATATTAGTTATTATCCATCTCTTTTTGATACCGATCAGTCTATAGCGTGTGAGCGTGACGGATACATTGAAATTCTCAGTGGCGGTACGTACGACTTTTACTTTGATTATAAGAAAAACGAACTGACTATCGTACAAAAGGATAAAGGTATCGTTATTGAGATCAACGGCGTGCAGTATCCTATGAACTACGTGACCTACTCCGACGAACAGACAACGGGCTACATTTACGGTCTTGTGAACTTTGCCGAGGACGATAAATTCGTAGTAGTGGATAAGGTAAACAACATAATTTATGATTATGACGATCTCTGTGCTACGTACAATTGGAACACTTGGGATTTCCACCGTGGCGATAATGGCGAATTCGTAATCGATAATGCAGGTCGTTATGGCATCGAGTTTGACGGCGACGTTAGCAAAGAAATATATATTGACAAGCATTTTGCGCCCCTTGACGGTGGCTATTACGAAGTAGTTATCGAGGGTGAAGAACAAGGCGAGCATATGCAAGGTGTTGAGGCATCCGAAGGTAGCTATATTTATAACGAGATTATTTGGTATTATAACCAAGAGAGCGTGATGAATGCTGACGATATTATTGCTTACATTGAGGAAAAGGGGCTACACGTTTACACCCTTACGATGACGTTGGCGGAAGGAACTAAGATAAACATCAAGATGGGCGTTGATACCGTAATTACCGCAGATCACCTTACATACGTTAATGCGCAAGAGGTATGCGTAACCAAGGAGGGGGACTACGTTAAGATCCTTACCGACGGTGTATATACGATTACCTATCTGCCTGCCTACAATGCGTTCTCAATTTACAAATCGGAGGAAGAACTCCCCGATGCTTACATCTATTGCGACGTTGGCTTTGTTGCGTTGACAAAGGATGCAAGCAACGTGGTGACCTATGAAGGGCTTGTAGCAGAAGCAAACGACTATGTAACGTTCTTCGATGGAACAAAGACCAAGTATCTTTCTATCACTCTTGATAGCAACACCGACAGCACCATTGCTCACGTTATGACATCGGAGGGCTTGGATATGCTGTTCTTCGATAAGGCAGGAACATATAATCTTGCCTACAACATAGACACAGGCGTGCTTTCCATCACTTCTGTCGGTGGTGACACCGATCAAGGTGGTGACAATGAGCAGGGCGGTAGCGAAAGTATTGATGATTATATAATCTTCATTTCTGTTGTTGATTACACCAATGGAAATCAAACGCTTTACCCGACTAAGAATCCCGATAATGCAAACGAGGTTTACATCAGAGTGGAAACAATTGCGGCGAACAGCTATATTTCCGTCAGTGTGATGTCCAAGGCAGACTATTCCTCTACCACCTACGCAACACTTGCGGATACCGACTCGTCGGTAGCAACCAATCTCACCGCAGAAATAATCAGTGTTAAGGTTGCCGGACCAATTGAAGTTTATTTCAACTTCGAAACAAAAACTGTAAAAATCGTTGCGGTATCAGGCTCAACCGAGGAAACGGTGTTACCCAAGGATATTTACATCAGCACGATGGAAAAATATGCTTTCATCGAGAATCCCGACAACTCCGATGAGCTTTGCTATCTCGGACTTGTTTTGGAAAGCTATGACGATTTCAGAATTCGTGATACGGATAACAATTACATCTCCGATATCACCCTTGCCTCTGGCACAACAGGCGTATATACAAATGGATCTTCCGTTATGGTTCAGGCAGATGGCACATACAACATCTTCATTAACAAGACTACGCACGAAGTCAGAATCGTTGTTGTAAGCTAAAGCCATATAAAAGAAAAAAGCCCGTAACTCCTTGTATAGAAGCTACGGGCTATTCGCTGGTCAGCGGGGGATTTGAATACCGAAATAATCCCTTGTAAAGAAAAATACGAACCTTGATTGCTCAGGGTTCGTATTATTTCTGTCTGGTGCAGATGAAGGGACTCAGGAACCCCTTTTGCGCGAGCGTTTGAGCTTGGCTTTAGTTTTTGGACGCAAAAGAATATTTGCTGACGCAAATATTAAGGGTTCGAACGATAATCGGTCAAGAAACTTATAGAGCCAAACCACAAGGGTTTGGCTCTATAAGTTTGGTGCAGATGAAGGGACTTGAACCCATATGAAATCGCTTTCACTGGAACCTGAATCCAGCGCGTCTGCCAATTCCGCCACATCTGCAGAGTAAATGGAAAGTGGAAAGTGAAAAGTGGAAAGTGGAAAGTGGAAAGTGGAAAGTGGAAAGCTACTTTGATGATTTGATGATACTTACTAACATTTTTTCCAGTTCTATGCAATCATCCAAAATAGAAACAGATTCAAGTTCAGTCAAGTAATTTGTGGATGTTAACAGCTTGATCCAATACTTTGTTTCAGAAGCTTCCTTCAATGCTATGTTCATTTTGGAGATAAAATCAGGTTTGCTTTGTGCTTGCTCGGCTTCGGCAATATTTGCTCCGATGCTTGTTCCGCTTCTTAATAGTTGCTTGGATAAAACAAACTCTTTTTTCTTTTCATTCAAATGCTTATAAAGATTGACAATTCTTATCGCAAACGCAAATGATTTTTCTTCAATAATGTTTGCCATATTACTATCCCTCATTTTCAATTTTCAATTTTCAACTTTATTAATTATACCATAATTTATGGAAAAGTCAAGTTGATTTTTTGAAAAACCCCTTAATCCAGCCGACTTCTTCTCGGTTGATTGCGTTGGTCATCCGCAAGAGCGCGAAATATATTATGATGGCAATGATGATAGCACCAAATGTTGAAAGTGATGCAAATGAACGGAGCGCCCCTGCCGCAAATGAGCCGACCAAAATGGAAAGTGCGGGGAGCAAGAACCATCTTCCAATTGAAAATCGCATTTTCGTCACCTTAACGAGCTTAAATATGCTCGCGCTCGCATTAAAAATCTCGCTGACCATTATCAAAATGATATATCCGTATCCACCGAAGCGAGGAATCAAAATCCACACCATAATTAGTGAACAAAGTGTGTCCAAAATATTAATATTCATTGTATAAAGCTGCTCTCCGAGCCCCTTTAACATATTGTCTACGGTGGTGTCGAGGTACATAATCGGCACGATATGGGCAACGAGCCGTATGTATTTTCCTGCCTCGGTCGAGCCGTAAATTCCGACGCCAAGCTCCTCGGCAAAGAATATCATTATGCCCGCTACACCGATGGCAAATACAAGCGCGAGGTGGCACACGCGCTGTGCGACGTATTTAATTTCCGTCTTATTTCGTTGGATATTCAGTTCGGCAAGCTCGGGAACGAGCAGTCCCGAGAATGACTGTATCAATGCCGCAGGGAAGAGTACAAGTGGCATTACCATGCTTTGCAATGTGCCGTATGACGCGAGCGCTGCCGCCCGATTTGCTCCGCTCTTTTCAATGCCGATGGGTATTAATATATGCTCAATGGTGAGTAGCGCTGAACGAAAATAGGTTGAGAGGGCGAGGGGGAGGGCGATCGAGAGCATCTTTTTTGTGATTTTTCGCTCGGAAACTGCACTTTTGGGGGCATTTTTGACCTTTTCTTTATCAAAAATATAGAATATCAGCGCAATAGTGAACGAAAGCATTTCGGATAGCGCTCCTCCAAGCACCAGGCAAATACAGTGCGATTCCATATCTCGACCGAATGCCAGGTCGAGCAGTGCACCGCAAAAGAATATGCGAAAAAGCTGTTCGAGAATTTGAGTTACCGCATTTTTGAAAACTCTGCGGACGGCTGTAAAATAGCCGTTAAAGCAGGCGGATAGGGCAATAAGAGGAAGGGTCGCGCCCGCGAGCTGCAGGGGTTTTATTACTCGCGTGTCCTTTAGTGCGTGAACTGCGAGTGGCTCGGCTAAAATGAGCAACAAAACACACGCGAGTGTGCCGAAGAATAGAGAATACGCCACGCATTTTTTTATTGAAATGCGTGCTTTTTCGGTGTCATTTTCACCAAGCGCATCCGAAACAAGCCGAGTGGTTGTTAGATTTATGCCCGATAGCGCAAGTGTGAGCGCAAAGCCGTAAACACTCCCGAGCAGGGTATAAAGTCCGAGCGCCTCCGCGCCTATTTTTCTTGAAATATATGCATTAAAAGCTACTCCAAGGCCACGGAGCGCGAGCGCCACACAGGTCATAAGTGCGCCGTTTGCCAGATATTTTTTCAATCTTGTCATTGTTTGTCCCCGTTTTTGATTTTGGTAAATCATATGTTTTTTGTGGGTGGAATATGAATTTATGTAGGTATGTTTGCGCGTATAATGATTTTTGTGCAAAATTGTGATTATTTTATTTCACATAACCCACTCGTTTTCTTGAAAAATGTGCAAAACGACAAAGTTCACAAAAAAATGTTGACAAATCAACAAATCGGTGCTATAATACGGCATCTTCAAAATTATATATCAATGTGAAGGAATTAACAATTATTATGGCTATTATCATTAAGGAAGTAATTACTAAAAAAGACCTTTTGAGATGGGTAAGATTTCCCAATGACTTATATAAAAACGATGAATTTTTCGTTCCATTTTTAGAAAATGACGAGATTGACACCTTTACTAAGGACAAAAATCCGTCCTATGAATTTTGCGAGACAAAATTATTCTTGGCTTACAAGGACGGTGAGATTGCCGGCAGAATTGCAGGACTTATCAACCACGCGTACAACAAAAAGTGGAAAAAGAATGCTATTCGCTTTACAAGATTTGACTTTATTGATGATTATGAGGTTTCACACGCTCTCTTTGAAGCGGTAGTGAAATGGGGAAGAGAAAGAGGTTTTAATGAGATTATGGGCCCCATGGGATTCAACGATACCGACCATCAGGGTATGCTTATTTATGGATATGATCAGCTCAATATGTCCGTAACATTTTATAACCATCCGTATTATATGGATCACATGGAGCGTCTTGGGCTCACAAAGGCTATCGACTGGATTGAATACAAAATAAAATGTCCTGCCGAGCCCAATCCTCGCATTGAACGTTTGGCAAACCGCTTGCTTGAACGCGGAAAATATACCGTAGTTACCTATACCGACAGAAAAACTCTCTACAATGATGCCTTTGAGGCATTTGAGGTAGTTGACAAGGCAGAGGCAGTTCTTTTCGGTACTGTTCCGCTCACTTCCGCCGTTATTAAAAATATGATAGACAACTACATACCACTTGTTGACCTTGATTACATTTGCTCGGTAAAGGACAATGACGGTCATATAGTTGCATTTGGCGTTATGGTGCCATCTCTTGCCAAGGCATTCAAAAAGGCAAACGGAAGGATGTTCCCGTTTGGAATAGTGCATATGCTCAAGGCACTTAAATCCTACAACGATACTCTTGAGATGTATTTCGTTGCAGTTGATCCTAGTCATCAGACATTCGGTGTTCCCGCAATTTTGATGGACACACTCGTTAGAAAGTGCATTGAGAACAAGGTTATGTACTGCGAAACAGGCCCAATGCTTGAAACTAACGGCGCTGTTCACGGTATGTGGAAGTATTTTGACAAGGAACAGCACAAGCGCCGCCGCTGTTATTCAAAATTAATATAAGGGGGGAATGGTTATGAGTAAAGATAAGGGACAGCTAATGCAGGCATTGAAATTTACGCTGTTTTCAATTTCAGCCGGCATTATTCAAATAGTTTCATTTGCAATTTTAGAGATATTTATTCACGAGTACTGGATTCCATATTTGACGTCATTAATCCTGTCAATAGTGTGGAATTTTACACTTAACCGTCGTTATACCTTCCAATCCGCTGCCAACGTGCCCATAGCAATGGCTAAGGTATTTGGATTTTATTTGGTATTTACCCCTGTTTCTACCTGGCTTGGAAATCTTGCCGAGCAAAACGGAGGCAATGATTTTGTAATTCTGATTTTGACTATGGTAGCTAATTTTGTTTTGGAATATTTATTTTGCAAGTTCGTTGTTTATCGTGGACAGGAAAATACGAGAAGAGAAGAAAAGTAAAAGAAAAAGGAACGGATTTTTAAAATCCGTTCCATTTTCTATTAAAGAAGATCGTAAATATCGAGAATGAGCTTTTCGGTTCTTTCCCAGCCGATGCAGGGGTCGGTAATTGATTTACCGTACACGCCCTCGCCTATCTTTTGTGATCCGTCCTCAAGATAGCTTTCTATCATCAAGCCCTTTACGAGAGCTTTTATGCTATTGGAATGTTCACGGTTATGGCACACCTCTTTTGCGATTCTAACCTGCGCTTTATAGTGCTTGTTAGAGTTGGAGTGGCTGCAGTCCACGATTACCGAGGGATTTTTAAGTCCCATTTTTACATAATTATCATAGAGGTGAGCAAGATCCTCAAAGTGATAGTTGGGTTGGCTCTCACCGTTTTTGTTTACATATCCGCGCAAGATTGCGTGAGCGTAGGGGTTACCTTCGCTTTCTACTTCCCAACCACGATAAATAAACATATGCGATGACTGACCTGCCTTGATTGCATTCATCATTACGGAGATATCGCCCGAGGTGGGGTTTTTCATACCCACGGGTATATCCATACCACTCGCTAGCAAGCGATGCTGCTGATTTTCAACCGAGCGCGCGCCCACGGTTACGTAGGAGAGAAGGTCGGAAATATAGCGGTGATTTTCAGGATAGAGCATTTCATCCGCTGTTGAAAATCCCGTTTCCTCGAGAACTCTCATGTGGATTTTACGAATTGCCACGAGTCCGCGGAACATATCCGGGGGCTCAGCGGGGTTGGGCTGATGTACGAGTCCCTTATATCCTGCGCCCGTTGTTCTGGGCTTACCCGTATAAACACGGGGAACTATCATAATTTTGTCCTCAACCTGCTTGGAGAGCTTTTTGAGGCGGTGGACATAGTCCATTACAGCGTCCTCGCGGTCCGCGGAGCATGGGCCGATTACAAGAAGAAATTTTTTGCTCTCGCCCGTAAAGATTTTACGAAGCTCTTCGTCATTTTTTGCCTTTACTGCGGCAAGCTCTTCGGAGAGGGGAAGCATTTCCTTTACTTCTTGCGGAATGGGTAATTTTCTCTTAAATATCATTCAATTTACCTCGTTTTAGTGCTTGATAACGTCGATTCCGACGCTTTGAAGCTTTTCAAAAAAGTCGGGGAAGCTCTTGTTTACTGCTTCGGCGCCCTCGATTTCACCACCAAAAATGGTACACAGTACGGAGAGTGCCATTACTACTCTGTGGTCATTATGTCCGCTAAGCACCTCGCTTGGCTTATGGAATTCCTTGGGGAACACCACCACGTCGTCGTCATTTACTGTTACTGAAACACCGAATTTGCGAAGTTCCTCAGCCATTGCGTCGCATCTGTCACTCTCTTTGATACGGAGACGGCGAGTTCCTGTGAAAATACCGCCATTATTTGCCGCAGCAAGTGCGAAGAGAATAGGACCAAGGTCTGGACAGTCGGAAATATTGATTGAGGGAGTACCCTTTTTTATCATTTCAAAATATTTGGAATATATCCTATCGCCCTGAACGGAATTTTCGCTAAGTCCCTCAATTTGAACGTCTCCGCCAAGAATATTGAGTGCGGAGAAGAAGGCTGCGTTGGAGTAGTCGCCCTCAACGCTATCTACTACGGGGCTATACTTTTGACCGCCGGGAATGTAGAGTGTGCGCTCGTTCTTCCACTCGATTTTCATACCGAATTTTCTCATAACGTTGAGTGTAAGGTCGATATATGAGTGGCTTTCGATGGGCTGGGTGATGGAAATTTGGCTATCCTTTTTAAGAACGGGAAGAGCAAAGAGAAGCCCTGAAATGAACTGGCTGGAAATATTACCTTGAACCTTAAAATTGCCTGCTCTCAAGGGGCCTTCAAGTATAATTCTTTCCTTTTCCTTTACGAACATAAGGTCCTGCTCCTTACAAATCCCCTGATAAACTGAAAGGGGGCGGGCAAGGAGACTTTGCGAACCGTAGAAAATGCTCTTTTTACCCGTCAAGAGCGCCAAGGGAATGAAGAAACGGAGAGTTGCGCCACTTTCACGGCAAAAGAACTCTTGAATTTGCTTATTCTTTTTAACCTCGCGTCCCGTGATTTCAAGCACGTCACCAACGTGCTTATACTGAACGCCGATTGCCGCAAGGCAGTCAAGAGTTGCCTGAACATCCTCGGAATTGTTTATTCCCGTTATAGTGCTCTTTGCATTTGCAAGTCCACCACAAATGAGCATTCTATGCGCAACACTTTTTGAGGGGGGAGCAATTATCGTTCCCTGTGCTTTACCTCTATTTATTGTAACGTTCATTTCTTTCCTCCTCTATATGCTTGATGAGATAGTCAATTGCCATGAGATATCCTTGTGTACCGCAACCCGATACGGTTTTTATACAAGCGGCGCGGATATAACTGATTTGTCTAAAATCCTCGCGCGAGCTTACGTCGGAAATATGTACCTCGATACAGGGCTTCATAACGGATTTGACCGCATCGAGAAGAGCGATGCTCGTGTGAGTGTAAGCGCCGGGATTTATAACGATACCGTCATAATTCTCAAAATAAGCGCTTTGAATATAGTCAACGAGGTCACCCTCGTGATTTGATTGCTTGAGTGTTACCTCGCATTTGCCGTGGCAGTAGTCCTTTATCTTAGCTTCAAGATCGGAGTAGGTCTCTCTACCGTAGCGCTCGGGCTCACGAATGCCCAACATATTCAGATTTGGACCGTTGATTACTAAAATTTTCATTTTAAGAACTCCTTTCTTATAAGCTCCGATACGAGCTCGGGCGCGAGATCACCGTCTATGCGGACGTCGCTGAGCGTTTTGTAAATATCATATCGCAGGCGATAAAGATTCTCTATTGCCAAACGATTGCTTGCCAGCGGACGGCTACTTGTGGGTATTAGTGAATTTAAACTTCTGTCAAGGAAATAAAGACGTCCGTTTGAGCGCAGGGCGCTTACGTTTTCACCGCGAAGAATACAACCGCCACCCGTGGCGATTACAATGCCGTTTTTTTGCGAGATTTCCTTGGTAACCTCGGTTTCGATGTCGCGAAAATCGCGCTCTGAGTGATCTTCAAAAAATTCCGCGATGGTGCATCCTATTTTTGCTTCTATTTCGTCATCAAGGTCATAGAAATCTCTGCCGAGATCCTCGGCGAGTATCTTACCCACTGTGGATTTTCCGGAGCTGGGCATACCTACAAGGACGATATTTTCCTTTGATTTGAGTATATTTGTGAAAACCTCTTGGGTTTTACATTCGTCAATTTTTGTATCCAAAAACAATTCTACCGCGTGGACCGCTTGGGATACAAGCATATAAAGACCGCTTTCAGCATGGATTTTATTTCCTAATGCATTGAGAGTGAGCTCGGTGCGAAGCGGATTATAAACCGCATCGAAAACGGCGCAAAGATTTGAAAAATCCTCGATATCCAAGGGGGAAGAGTAGCTGTTCGGGTACATACCGACGGGCGTTGCATTAACGATAACGTCGGCATCCCTGTGAAGAGCTTTTGCTTCATCATATGTGATGGCATCATCCGTTTTATTTCTTGAAACGAAGATGACTTCGTCAGCACCAAGGTTTTTGCATACGAGTGCCGAGGTTCGAGATGTTGCTCCCGTACCCAAAACAAGCACCTTTTTGCCGTTTAAGGAAACATTTGCACGAAGAATTAAATCCCTCATGCCAAGGTAGTCGGTGTTGAAGCCGTGGAGCTTGCCGTCGCGGTTGACGATAACGTTTACCGCTTGAAGCTCGGAGGCTTCGTCTGAAATGTAATCAAGATAGGGAATGACCTCGCATTTATACGGCATTGTTACGTTAATTGCACAAAACTCGCGCTTTTGCATAAAATTGCCAAGATCTCCTCGAGCAATTTCACAAAGCTCGTATTTGTAGTCCGCGAGCTGCTCGTGAATTTCCTTTGAGAAGCTATGGGACAAATGCTCGCCGATAAGACCGTATTTCATAGAGGCCCTCCTTTCATGGATTGTTGATTTTATAAAAGATAATCCGTGCCGTATCTACCAATTAGAAGATCGGCAATTACAATTGCGGAAAGTGTTTCCGCCACCACGCACGCTCTCGGAATGATGGTGGAATCGTGGCGACCCGAGATTTCGATTTCGGTATCATATTTATCAATAAAGTTTACCGTTTTTTGTTTTCTCGGTATTGAAGACGTGGGTTTAACCGCACAGTTGAACACAATTGGCATACCGTTGCTGATGCCGCCGTTGATACCGCCGTTGTTATTACTCTTTGTGAGGATGTTTTCGCCACTCACATAGAACTCGTCATTCATTTCGGAGCCCTTCATATTGGCGCAACCGAATCCAATTCCAAATTCAACACCCTTTACCGCGGGAATGGAGAACATAGCGTGGGAGAGCATACTCTCAAGCGAGTCAAACCAAGGCTCGCCAAGACCTGCGGGAACACCGTAAATGGCGGTTTGCATAATTCCGCCAACGCTATCACCGTTTGCCTTGATCTCCGTGGTTTTACTGAGCATTTTCTCCTTGGAATTTTCGTCGAGAATGGAAAATTGAGCAACGTGCAAGCTTTTAATGTCTTCAACGTAATTCTCAAAATCCCTATCGCAAACATCCGCACATTTTTTGATATGTGTGCCAACGTAAACACCCTTTTTCTCAAGTGCGGACTGTATTATAGCACCTGCCGCCACAAGAGCAACGGTGATTCTGCCTGAAAAATGTCCGCCACCGCGATAGTCCTGATATCCGTGATATTTGCAATTTGCGGTATAGTCCGCGTGTCCCGGACGTGCTACGGAGCTAAACAGTTGATAATCCGAGCTTTTTGTGTCCCTGTTGGGAATAACTATGCAAAGAGGAGTTCCCGTTGTATGACCGTCGAATACACCACTTATTATTCTATAATCGTCCTTCTCAACTCTTTGTGTACAAACTTGAGTTTTTGAGCGTCTTCTATTCAATTGTCTGTCAATAAATTCATAGTCAATTTCGATGCCCGGTGTAAGACCGTCAATGACGGCTCCGATGGCATCTCCATGGCTTTCACCGAAAAGAGTAACTTTTACGGCATTGCCAAAAGTGTTTTTCATCGTTTTCTCCTTGTTTGCTTGGGATTATAAGTAATCCTTTATCTTTTCAATAGGCATTTTGCGAAGCTCCGCCTTGCCTATTTCGTTAACGTAAGTAACTGTGATGTTTTCACCGCTTGCTTTTTTGTCGCGAAGGATGAATTTATAAAGCTCGTCTGCATCAAGCCGGGCTCCCGACGGGAGTCCAATCTCGTCAAGAATCGGAATGAGGCGATTTTTGATTTGCTCGGTGCACATATAGAGCATTCCGAGTGCTACGCACTCTCCGTGGAGCAGGTCGGAAGAGCTTTCAATGGCGTGTCCTACCGTGTGGCCGAAGTTCAGTATTTTTCTTTCTCCGCTCTCGTGAACATCTCGTTCAACTATGCCTTTTTTAATAAGTAGGGAACGCAAAATAACTTCTTCGATGTCATTTAGAAACTCACCGCTTTCAAATATAGCGAAAAGCTCTGCGTCACTTGTGGTTGCCATCTTAAGTGACTCGGCAAGTCCTGCTCGAACCTGTCTAATATTGAGCGTGAGCAAAAGCTCGGGGTCAACTATAACGCATTTCGGTTGATAAAACGCGCCTACTATATTTTTGTAGCCGCCAAGGTCGATTGCAACCTTGCCGCCAATGGACGAGTCAACTTGGGAGAGCAGGGTAGTGGGAATATTGTAAAAATCAACACCCCTCATATATGAGGATGCTACAAATCCCGCAAGGTCTCCGACAACACCGCCACCCACGGCAACGACACAGTCGCTTCTTGTAAAGCGGTTCTTTGCCATAAAGTTTAAAATCGCTTCAAAATTTGCAAGATTTTTGCTTTGCTCGCCTTGCTCGATTATATAAATGAATGGACTCGCACATTTTTTTGCGACGCTATCCGCGTACTTTATCGGTACTCTGCTATCGGTTAGAATTAAAACGCGTCTGTTTAAATTGAAATATTTATCGGAAAACTCCAATGCCCCGCAACCAACAATAACGTCGTAGCTATCCTCGTCCAAATTGACGTGCAATCTCTTTACGCTTTCCGTATCATAAATAATTCCGCTCACTGCGGCAGGGTAAAGCTCTGCCTGGTAGGAGCGGGATATGGACATATTACTTTTTACAAAATTGATATAGTGTGCCTTAATATCGCTATTTTCAAAGCGGTTAGAAGCGTTTTTGATAATCTCCTCCTCGCGAGAAGCATCAAGAATGGGCAGAGCATGCTCCGCCTTATATTCTGCAACCTCTTTGACTGCTGCCATGCGCTCACAAAAGTGCTTGGCAAGTTCTTCATCAGCTTTATTGATTTTTTCTCTTGCGTCCAAAAGCTTGTTCATCGCTCTATATCCCTTTCACAAAAATGCATAATTATCAATGATAACTTTTAATTATTTTACTATTTTTTTATAAAAAAGTCAATACATTTTGTAAATAAAAAATATAAATTATCATTGACAATTTTATCTTTCTCGTATATAATAGGATTGACTAAATACAGGCGGTGGTAATTATGGACAACAAATTTGCCAGAAAAACTATAAAAGAAAGACTCATCCTTGCGGGAATAGACGAGATTGGAAATTGCGGTGTAGCAAACTTTTCACTTCGTCAGGTTGCGGTTGCTTGCAACGTTTCTTGTGCGACTCCCTATAACTATTTTAAAAACAAGGAAGGTTTTGTTGTAGAAATCATTTCGTACATAAAGCATCAGTGGAGTTTGCTTAAAACCGAGATGAGCAAGCTTTACAGAAATGATGAAAAGCAGCTCCTTATTGAGCTTTGCGTTTTCTATATTAAATTTTTGGTTGGTAACCCCAACTACCGTTCAATCATTATGCTCGATAGCATTGAAGTTGATGATGAGAGCTATACGGATATTGAAAGTGCCAGAAACTTCATTGAGCTTGAGCTCGAACACTATATGAAGATAAATAACGTTTCCGCAAGAGAGGCCAGAAGAAAGAGCTTCGTAATTCGTGCCATCGTTTTTGAAGCAACGCTTTTGCTTGAACGCGGAGACCTTGCAAACACGCCTGAAAATTTTGATTTTATCAGATACTGCATTGCTAAGGAGCTTGCGCTCGTTTAATAACGCTAAATAAAATGACCTTGTCAAGTGGCAAGGTCATTTTGTTTTGTGGATTTCTAAAAATTCCATGAAAAAGGATTCTTCTGCTTTTTTACGCGCTTTAATTGCATCGTCAATAGAGAAATACGATCCGAAATCCATAAGCTTGCCCTTGAATCTCAAGCGCGCACGCCATTTTCCGCTACGGCGGTCGTAATATACGCCACGTACTCCGCTACTGTTAGTTGACAAATTACTGTTGTATTTCAGTTTTGATATTTGAGTGCCCTCAACAAAACCCGCGTTTTCTCTCATTTTTTGAGATGCGTATTTACCCGCGCATTCATTGCACATACTAATGTCGGAATTTGTAAGAGCGTCGGTTGCCTTGTAGGTGATATTCCCACAATCGCAAATACATTCCCAAAGGGGAACGGTTCGAGCTCCTCGATTTCCACGTTTTTCGGAGCGTCCGATAACAACGAGATGCCCGAATCTTCTGCCACTAAGGTCATTAAGCGTCGGTGAAAATCTTTTCACTGTATAATCCCTCTTTTTCTCTAGTGAAAGTACACCGCAAGTAATTCCGTTTTTGGAGGTTTTAGGTCATACTATATGTTATAGGATGTACCAAAATTTTTCATCATTGCAAATAAATGTCATTATTAACGCGAATTGAAATCCATATTTGGTATTTTGACTTGACAAAACCAATAAACGATGGTAAAATCAAAATGAAAAGTACATTCTATAACATATAGTATGAACTGTACAATAGAAAGAAAAGCGAGGATTTTCCTCGCTTTTTTGCTTGAAAATTATTGTATGGGTTTTTATCTTACATATCTAATGGATAACTAGCAAATCAAAATTCCGTATTATCAAACAAGTCAAACAGCGATTTTTTCTTTTCGTTGCTCATTGAGCAAAGAGGCAGGCGGAATTCCTCGCTGCAAAATCCTTCATTAGCTAAAAGGGTTTTGATGGGAATGGGATTCACCTCACTGAAAATAGCATTTATGAGGGGCAAAAGCTTCAGTTGAAGCTCGGTTGCCTCTTTTATTTTGCCGTCGAACCAAAGGCGACATATTTCTTTTGTTTCTTTAGGTAAAATGTTGGAAATTACCGAGATAACACCTTTGCCTCCGAGTGATAGTGTAGGTAGAATTAGGTCATCGTTTCCGCTATAGAGGTCTAGCTTTTTGTTACATTTTTCGGAAAGTCGGGCAAAATCTGATATTGATGGGTTGGCTTCCTTTACGGCGGTGATATTTTTGTGTTCGGAGAGCTTTTCGTAAACAGGCAGGGGGATATTTACCCCTGTGCGAGAGGGAACGTTATAGAGAATGAGGGGAATGTCAATTTCGTTTGCTATCGCCTCGTAGTGCTTTAGCAATCCATCTGCGCTCGCCTTATTATAGTAGGGCGTAACTACCAAGCAAGCGTCCGCACCTACGTCGCAGGCAAATTGGGAGAGGTGGATGGCTTTTTTTGTCGAGTTTGAACCCGTGCCTGCGATAAGCGGAACGCGGTGTGCGACCTCGCGTGTGGCAAAGGAGATGAGTTCGCGCTTTTCACATTCGCTAAGTGTTGCGCTCTCTCCCGTGGTGCCGTTAATGAGGAGCGCATCAATGCCACTTGAAATTTGAAATTCGATGAGGTCTTTTAGGGATTTGTAGTCGATCTCACCGTTTTTGAACGGTGTAATCAGCGCTGTGCACGCGCCCGTAAAAAGTGGTTTTTGCCCGTTTTTCATAATGTCTTTCTCCAGTGTAAAAAATTTGAAAATAGGATTGAAAAATTGCTTAAAATATAGTATAATGTATATTGACATAATATGTTGAAAAACAAGAATTGATATAGACAGGACTAAAAATGGACAAGATTATTATTAACGAAAAGGCACATACCGACCTACTTACATCCGATTTTTATTACGATTTGCCCGAATCTCTTATCGCGCAAACACCACTCGAACCAAGGGACTCATCAAGACTTATGGTTATCAATCGCGAAAGCGGAGAAATTGCACACAAGCATTTTTATGATATTTGCGATTATCTTCGCGAGGGTGATACGCTCGTTATCAACGATTCCAAGGTTATTCCTGCGCGACTTTACGGTCACGTGGAGGGCAGGGAGGACGCGAAAATTGAACTTTTGCTCCTCAAAAATCACGGGCTTGATACTTGGGAAACACTCGTAAAACCCGGAAAGAGAGCCAAAATCGGTTCAAAGCTGGTTTTCGGTGAGGGTGCTTTGCGCGGTGAGATAGTTGACATCATTGAAGAGGGCAATCGCCTTATTAAATTTGATTTTGATAGAGAAAAATATTCAAATATATACGAAATTTTGCACATAATCGGACTCATGCCCCTGCCGCCGTACATTACGGAAAAGCTTGAGGACAAGAGCCGTTATCAGACCGTTTACGCGCGCGAAGAGGGCTCAGCAGCCGCTCCCACGGCGGGACTTCATTTCACTCCCGAGCTTATGGAAAAGATAAGAAAAATGGGTGTAGAAATCGTTCCCGTAATGCTCCACGTGGGTCTCGGCACATTCCGTCCCGTTAAAGCGGATAGAATTGACGAGCACGTTATGCACACCGAGCATTTCGCGGTTTCCAAGGAGAGCGCGGATATTATCAACGAGCGCAGGGCAAAGGGCGGACGTCTTATTTGCGTTGGAACAACATCTTGCCGCACCATTGAGAGTGTTGCACGCGAGGACGGATTTATCCCGGCAGGCGAGGGTGACACGGGAATTTTCATCTACCCCGGTTATAAATTTAAGGCAGTGGATGCGCTTATCACGAATTTCCATTTGCCCGAAAGCACACTTCTGATGCTCGTTTCCGCATTTTACGATAAGGAAAAAATGATGGGGGCATATCACACCGCGGTTGAGGAAAAGTATAGATTTTTCTCATTTGGCGACGCGATGTTTATTGAATAAAAGTTAGTTAAGCAAAATGCAGGGGCTTTTTTGAAAAACCGCCCCTGCACCCCGAAAAACTTTTAAAAGTGGGTCTAAGTGTAGCCATGAAGTTTGCAAAAACTCTACCAAACTTCGCGCAAATCGTATTGCACCGCGCCCCGCGGTTCAATACATAACGATTTTCTCCCTTGTCGAAAATCTATGATTTGCTACTATCCTTAAAGATATTTAGAAACCAAACGGCTACCCTTTGGCAAACGAAACACACCAAACCCGTAGGGGAGAATATCATCCTCTCGATTGATGTAAAAGTTGGATTTGTTTCAATGCGGACGGCCAATGGCCGCCCCTACGATGTTAGTTTGTGAACGAAAAGGAAGATATAATGGATAACAAAAGAGTTTTAATAATATACACGGGTGGAACTATCGGAATGAAGGCGACACAGCAGGGATACCGTCCTGCGCCCGACTTTCTTGATTCCGAGCTGAAATCTATTCCCGACCTTATGCGCGAGGATTTTCCCGAGTGGGAGCTTTACGAGATGTATCCGCTTCTTGACTCGTCGAATATGACGCTCAAAGAGTGGAATGAAATAGCGCGCGTAATTTATGAAAATTATGATAGATACTGTGGCTTTGTGGTGCTCCACGGCACGGACACGATGGCTTACACTGCGTCGGCGCTCTCATTTATATTGCGCGGACTCAACAAGCCCGTGGTGTTGACGGGGTCACAAATTCCGCTTTCCGAGATTCGAAGTGACGGACGCGACAATCTTATAACCTCAATCCTTATAGCGAGTGAGGGAGTAGCAAACGAGGTTTGTCTCTATTTCAGCGGACGACTTCTTCGCGGAAATCGAGCTATGAAGATGAGCGCCGACGGACTTGTTGCGTTCAAATCACCCAATTATCCGCTTCTTGCTGAGGTGGGAATTGAGATAAGATACAACAGAGATGCGATTTTGAAGCGTGTGGAAGGTGAGAAGCTTGAATATTTGCCCTTCCACGAGGTGCCGATTGGTGTTCTCAAGGTTTTCCCCGGTATTCAGTTTGGTCTCTTTGAGGAGATAATGACGGAAAAACTCTCGGGAATAGTTCTTGAAACCTTTGGCGCGGGAAACATCCCGGGCGGTGGCGGTGAGCTTTTGCCCATTATTAAAAAGGCGTTCAGCTCGGGCAGTGTTATCACTGTTTGCTCACAATGTCCCATGGGAACTGTTACACTCGGTGCATACGAAACAAGCTCGTCGCTCAAGGGCGCCGGTGCGGTTAGTGGCAAGGATATGACCACTGAGGCGGCTGTTGCAAAGCTCTATCATCTCTTTAGCTTGGAACTTTCCAAGGAGGAGATAAAGAAGATGATGGAGAAAAATATCGCAGGAGAGTTGACTTGAGGGTGAAAAGAAAAATAGTTACAATTTGCGGCTCTCTCAAATTTGCAGACAAAATTCAGCAAATTGCTGAAAAGCTCGAGCTTGAAAAAGAGTATGTGGTTCTTAATATTATCCCTCATACTATGGATAGGACTTTGACCGAGTCGGAGTCAAAGCTGCTTGGAGAGCTTCACAGAGAAAAAATAGATATTTCAGATGCAATTTTTGTGGTGAATATTGGCGGCTATATTGGTGAATCCGTTGCCGGCGAAATAGAATATGCCAAGAAAAAGGGCAAGGTAATATTTTATTTAGAGGATTAAGATATGCGAATAGATAAATTTTTAAGCAATATGGGCATTGCTTCAAGGACGGAGTCCTCAAAGGCGGCGCGCCAGGGCGGCATCTTGGTGAACGGTGTTGCCGTTAAAGGGGCGGATGTCCATATTGATCCCGATAAGGATGAAGTAATCTTTTGTGGGCGGAAAATTGAATATAGAAAGTACACATATATTCTTATGAACAAGCCCGACGGTGTGGTAAGTGCGACTGAGGACGGAAAGGATAAGACCGTTATCGACCTTTTGCCCGAGGAGCTTCAAAAACTGAACCTTTTCCCGTGTGGGCGACTCGACAAGCACACGCTTGGACTCGTGATGCTCACAGATAACGGTGATCTCGCACACCGATTGCTCTCGCCCAAGCACCACGTTAAGAAAAAGTACTTTTTTGAGAGTAAATTTCCCTTGACGGATGAAGAAATCAAGTATCTTGAGGCGGGTGCGACGCTCGAGGACGGTTACATTACAAAGCCCGCGGAGATTGAGCTTTGCGCGGACAAAAAATCGGGATACATCACTCTTGTTGAGGGAAAATATCACCAGATCAAGCGCATGCTTGAATCGGTTAATAATAAGATAACTTATCTTGAAAGAGTCACCTTTGGGCCCCTTGTGTTAGATGAAAGCTTGGCGCGGGGCGAGTGGAGGTTTTTGACAAAGAATGAAATAGAACAATTGGAGACATACAAATGAACATTTTTGAAACACTTGCAAAGGAACTGAATATTACACTCACACAGGTTGAAAAGACCGTTGAACTTATTGACGAGGGAAATACAATCCCCTTTATTGCGCGTTACAGAAAAGAAGTTACGGGCTCGCTTGATGACGAGATTCTTCGTAAATTTGAGGAGAGACTTAACTATCTTCGCAATATTGAAAAGAGAAGAGAAGAGGTTATCGAGCTTATCCGTGCTCAGGAAAAGCTTACTCCCGAGATTGAGGAAGCTATTAAAAATGCTGTAACTATTACTGAAATTGACGATATCTACCGCCCATTCCGTCCCCATAGAAAGACAAGAGCTTCTGTGGCGAAGGAAAAGGGACTTGAGCCCCTTGCACTTCTTATTTTGGAGCAAAGACCTACCTACGAGCCCTCTCTTGACGAGATTGCCGACGGCTTTATTGATGCCGAAAAGGGTGTTGAAACAAGGGAGCAGGCATTTGCCGGTGCTAGCGACATTATTGCGGAGAGCATTTCCGACAATGCCGAGTACAGAAAGGAAATTCGCCGTCTTACAAGTCAGTTCGGTCTTGTAACGAGCAAGGCGAACACCGAGGAGGACTCCGTTTACGCGCAGTATTACGATTACAGCGAGGCGGTTAAGAAAATTCCTTCCCACCGTGTTCTCGCAATTCACCGTGGTGAGAAAGAGGACTTTTTGAAGGTGGCTATAGTTGTTGACAAGGATATCGTTCTCAATCATTTGTACAGTCAAATTATAGTTGCGGGCAACAGCCCTGCAAAGCAGTACGTTGAAGGTGCGCTCGTTGACGGCTATGACCGTCTTATCGCTCCCAGCGTTGAGAGAGAAATCTACAATGACCTTTTCGACAACGCGTGTGAGGGTGCTATTGCGCTCTTCTCCGACAACTTAAAGCATCTTTTGATGCAGTCCCCCATCAAGGGCAAGGTTGTTCTTGGCTTTGACCCCGGTTACGTTAACGGATGC
This sequence comes from uncultured Clostridia bacterium, assembly GCA_947367285.1. Classification (GTDB taxonomy): domain Bacteria; phylum Bacillota; class Clostridia; order Oscillospirales; family CAG-272; genus RGIG4608. Next base: position 20,495 of record CANBDB010000006.1, read on the forward strand.
AAGCTTGCGGTGGTTGATCCCGTGGGTAAGGTTATTGATACGGGAGTTATTTATCCTACTAAGCCCCGTCAGAGAATTGACGAGGCAAAGCGCATTGTAAAGAGCATGATTCGCGCGCACAAGGTGGACGTTATCGCAATCGGTAACGGTACTGCATCCAAGGAAAGTGAAATTTTCATTGCCGACCTTCTCAAAGAGGTTGACTATGATACAAAATACATTGTTATCAGCGAGGCGGGTGCATCCATTTATTCCGCTTCCAAGCTCGCGGCTGACGAATTCCCCGACTTTGACGTTATGCAGAGAAGTGCGGTGTCCATTGCGAGAAGATTGCAAGACCCCCTTGCCGAGCTTGTAAAGATCGATCCCAAGTCAATCGGTGTTGGTCAGTATCAGCACGATATGAAGCCCGCACGTCTTGATGAGGCGCTCACGGGTGTTGTTGAGGACTGTGTTAACAGTGTAGGCGTTGACGTAAATACCGCTTCACATTCACTCCTTTCCTACATTGCGGGAATTAATGCTACCAGCGCTAAAAATATTGTTAAATATCGTGAGGAGAACGGTGCATTCAAGACAAGAGCTGAAATTCTCAAGGTGCCTCGTATCGGTGCAAAGGCATACGAGCAGTGTGCAGGTTTCCTTCGTGTGCCCGACTCCAAATTCATTCTTGACAATACCGGTGTTCACCCCGAGTCCTATGAGGCGGCACTCAAGCTTCTTAACAAGTTTGAATATACCGAGGAGGACGTTAAGGCGAACAAGCTTGCAATGCTTCGTGTAAAAGCGCAAAAATACGGAACAAAGAAGCTTGCTGACGAATTTGAAATCGGTGAGCCCACGCTTATGGATATTATCACCGAGCTTGAAAAGCCCGGTCGCGATATTCGTGACAGTTTCCCGGCACCCGTTCTTCGCGACGATATTTTGGGAATGGAAGACCTCAAGCCCGAAATGCTTCTTACCGGAACGGTTAGAAACGTTATCGATTTTGGCGTTTTCGTTGATATCGGTGTGCATCAGGACGGACTTGTTCACATTTCCGAGCTTTCCGATAAGTATGTAAAGCATCCTTCTCAAGTTGTTTCTCTTGGTGACGTTGTAAAGGTTAAGGTTCTTTCCGTTGACCTTAAAAAGAAGAGAATATCTCTTTCAATGAAGGGACTTAACTAATGATTTTGGGGTAAAATTATGCAAATTGCACAAAATTTACCCCCTCTAATTTGTGATAAATTTGCAAAAACTAAATGTTGACAAAATTAATAATTTGTGTTATCATATATAGGTAGCACAAATATGCCCCATTAGCTCAGAAGGTAGAGCACATGACTTTTAATCATGGTGTCCGGAGTTCGACTCTCCGATGGAGCACCAAACCCGTTGCGAATGCAACGGGTTTTTCTTTTTAAAAAAACAATCAAAATTTTATAAAATAACTATTGACTTTTGAAAACAAAAGTACTATAATACAAGACCGATAAGAAATAATGACATTAATATTAATATGAGGTATAAATCATGACACAAACTTCAAGTATCCTTTTGAGCCTCTCCATAGCAATGCTTGTGGGCTTGCTTTTGTCAAGACTTGCAAAGAAGGTGGAGCTTCCTGCGGTTACGGCATATCTTGTGGCGGGAATTCTGATCGGTCCTTACGTTCTCGGTGCTATCGGGATTGACGGAATAGGCGTAACAGCGCATCAGCTCGAGGGCTTTTCAATAATATCCGACGTAGCACTCGGGTTTATCGCATTTGCCATGGGTAACGAGTTCCGTTTGGCTCACCTTAAGAATATAGGTAAGCAGGCAACGGTTGTCGGTGTGTTTCAGGCAATATTCACAACCGCTGTAGTAGATATTCTTCTCATCGCTCTTCATTTTATGATGCCCGATAAGCTCTCACTCTCAGCGGCGATAGTGCTCGGCGCAGTAGCTACGGCTACCGCTCCCGCGGCAACGCTTATGGTAATCAAGCAGTATAAGGCTAAGGGTCCGCTTACAAATATACTTCTTCCCATAGTAGCTCTTGATGACGCGGTGGGACTAGTGGTGTTTGCTATTTCGTTCGGAATAGCAAAATCCATAAATTCAGGCTCTGTAGATGTCCTTTCCGTTATTCTCGAGCCGATTTTGGAGGTTGTTCTTTCCTTGGTGCTTGGAACTATTATGGGTGGCTTGTTCACTCTTTGCGAGCAGTATTTCCACTCCAGATCAAAGAGAATGGCTGTGTCCGTTACCTTCGTTATGATGACCGTTGCCATTTCGCTATTGAAATTTGAAATTGGCGGTATCCACGTTTCGTTTTCTTCCTTGCTCGCGTGTATGATGCTCGGAACTATTTTCTGCAACTATTGCGACGTTTCCGAGGAGCTTATGGACAGAGCTGACAGATGGACGGTTCCCATACTTATCCTTTTCTTCGTTATAAGCGGTGCGGAGCTCGACCTTTCTGTTTTTTCGGATGTTGCGGTAATAGTTATAGGTGTTATCTATATAATTTCAAGATCTATAGGTAAATATTTTGGAGCAGGTATAAGCGCAAGAGCAACAAAATGCTCACCCGACATTATCAAGTATCTCGGTATCACACTTCTTCCTCAGGCAGGAGTCGCGCTTGGTATGGCAATTAAGGCAATAGAGCTTGGACCCGACGGTGCCATAGTTCGTAATATAACACTCTTTGCGGTGCTTGTTTACGAAATGGTCGGCCCATATCTTACAAAGCAGGCTCTCACCAAAGCCGGTGAGATCAAGGC
>CANBDB010000007.1 GCA_947367285.1 uncultured Clostridia bacterium
GTAGTGGTGTTATCGCACTTTGACGTGAAACTAAAATAAAGGAATTAAATTCCGAAATATCAATTGGATTTTCAAGCAAATACAAATCTTTTACATCAGCGTATACACGACCAGACCAATGGTTCTGAAATTCAAGCTCATCTTCTTTTTCTGGACGGCTACCGATACGACCGATGGCAAAAATTTTACCACCATATAACGAATACAGTTCTCTTGCTCTTTGAAGCCATTCAACCAAAAGCTTTTGGTCATGCATTGCAGGATCTAATACCTTTGTGGCAGTTTCCAATTTTCTTATCCATTGTATTGCAGTTTTTGCGTGGAAATATAGAACAATATCGCCAACAACACTACTACGCGGAACTGTCCAAATAGTATATCCGTCGACTGCCTCATTTATCACATCTTCTACGTTATAACAGCCGTGTTCATATATAAAATCTTCAAGTTGTTCTATTGTTTTGGGGAAGCTGATATTGTTAATGTGAGCATTTATAAAATCGTATTTTAAATCATTCTTCATATTTCAACTTCAAACAATTCTTTCAATTCATCAAAATTATACGGATATGCATTGCTACCCTCAATTTTTACAGTTCTGCTCCCATTGGAAAAGTAAATATAAAGATGCCATTGTGTGCCATCAAGCACTTCATAACCAAAACGGCGAGGAGAGTAATTCCTATCCCATTCCCCTATGTGTAAGTCTGCGATACCGTCAAGGAAGTCGTCTTTAGTCATCTTTTCAATTTCAGCATCGTCAAAATTAGATGGCTTTAGCATCAAAGAATGCTCGATATATGTATTTACAACATCCCCCTCGATGGTATATATCCTTTTTTCATGACCATCAAAAAAACCACCAATAGAAAACTCAACCTTCTCGATATAAGGGATATTGTCGTTAAATTGTTGAGCCTTTAATTCTGCTTTGGTAGGTGTATAAACCCCACCCGCTTCACTTAAGGCTTGTTTGGCTCGGTCAAGATAGTATCGATTACAAGAAATGCGAACTGCTTCGCTTGGGTGCATCATACATTGATATTCAGGATGTTCCATTATATTCTTTAAACGACTGATTTCTCGTTTCAAACTGCGTATAGCAGTCATTATTTGTTCAGCATTTTTGCCTTTTAAATATTCTTCATAATATACGCCCGGACTAATCATCATAATAAATTGGTCTCCTTTTATTTTATGAATTTGCCAATTAAACGCCCAGTAAAATTAACAATTACATTATATCACAAATATTACCAAAAGTAAATAGGGCGACTTGAGATTTTACTCAAACCGCCCTATTTTTGTTAGAAAACCTTACATATTGACCTCTGCAGGTCTGCTCCCCCTTTCGGGGGATGGTACGCTACGCTGAAAAGACTGGCTGTATGTTAAAAAAGAAAGGAAAAAGGATAACAAACATAAAACAACATAGCGTACCACCTTTCTGCTTTTAATAAGCCTTACGCTTTCTAAAGCCTTGCAATACAATGGCGTTGCACCATTGATTATTATATTCTATAACGCTTATTTGGGGATTATAACTCAAGATTGTCGAAAAATGAGTTTTTTACGATTGTTTTTGTAATTCGTATTGCAACATGGCATTCCACGTTTGCACATAGCCATTTTTTAATGAGTAGTCACGCAAGATAGGTTGCATATTTACCATAACTCTTTGGCTGATGTTCTGCGTTGCCTTTAACCCTGCGGAATCATTCTGCAAACAAGCGTATATTGTCAGCACTTCGGGGTGTTCCGAAAGAAAGTTATACAGTACACCGTTGCTAATCCCATTGATAGAGAGCAGACAGCTTGCCTTTTCGATTTCGGGAACTAACCCCATTTTTACTAACGTAAGATATGACATAAGGTCAACCACGTTTTCAAAGACATACACATTACGGAACATATTATAATCCGCTTCTTCTTTGATAGCGTAACGAAAGCCAGCATTTCTATGCTTGGCTTGCGTTTCCGTAGCAATATAGTTATTATCACTCAAATACTTCAAAACCGATATGACATTATCTTTTTCGTATGTCAAAAAGCAAAGGTTGTATTGATTATCCATAATCAAATACTCTCTATGAATGAAATTAGACACAATGTTTCTGTCAATTCCAAAACGATTATGTAAAACAGCATATCCAGTTTTATAGGAATTGTTATTTTCCTTTAGGAATAGATTTTCCGTCTTAATGGCGTTTAAGTTATGGTCGCTTGATAAACTGGATTTCTTTGCGTTTGGATATTTCAGCTCACAATACTCTCTAACGGATTGGTGATTTACAGTTTCCAAAAAGATTTTAGCAACGTAACAAGCTTGAGTGAATGTTAAACCCAAGAATGTTTTTAATGCTTCAATAAAATCATAGACTTTATTGGTTTCGGTATCATATACACCCTCGGAATAAATGATACAGTGTTTATGATACTTAAAGACTAAACGATCTTCCTCATAGGAAAGTGCGTTTTCATCATACCACACAAGAGCGTGAATGTTATCTACTGCCTTGAATTGCTCTATATCTCTTGGTAAGTAATGCGGTTTAGGGAATTGATTTTTAAACAGCCTCGCTTTGAAAGTGTCATTAGCGTTTACACCATTATAACGTTTATCAATTAGAGGAACTTCTACTTTAATTATATTTTTAATATCTGACATTTTGATATTCTCCTTATAAAAATTATTTTTAACGATATTTACATACTGGAAAAGCATATTACTTTGGGAATAGACTATATCCCTGCGAGGATGAAATCCGTGCTCTTACAAGGGCGTGCAATCATTCCATACTGGATTGATAGACAACTCTCTTAAAGAGTTGTCGCCAGAAAGCACGCTTTCTGTACTATTTCTCCTTGACTAATTATAAAGAAGGCGTTTTTCAATTATTCAAAAAAATTGTTCGACTAACCGTAATCAATGTGTTTCATAAACTCCCCCTTTGTATGATTTGTAACTCTATTTTAGTAGTCTACAAATCAAACGGCAGAGGAAAATGTTCGAGCAACAACCGCCGCCCGAAAACAAAAAAAGCACGCATTTCTGCGTGCTACCAGTATGGGAAATCGTGATTTTTATGTCCGTATGGGATTGTAAGGGATTTTTGAGCTATGAAAATGAAAAAAGTCCTTGAAAATCAAGGACTTTTTCTGGCGGAGAAGGAGAGATTTGAACTCTCGCGCCGGGTATATCCGGCCTACACCCTTAGCAGGGGCGCCTCTTCGGCCTCTTGAGTACTTCTCCAAATACTCTCGTGAACTGCCGCTTCCATTCCGTTCACGCCCAATTATTATATACGATTTTTTTGCGTTTGTCAAGTGCTTTTGAACAAATTTATTCCATAATTTAAAAATCATATTTATCTTTTCCCCTGCATACATTTTACAAAAAAGCAAAGGAGATTTTTATGGACAATTCTCAAGGCAATATCGGGTATTTTTCGGGAATGCCCGTGTGTGATAAGCATTTTTCGGTAGAGTTAGGTGCGGACTACTCCCTGCCCGACTATCATTCCGAAATCAGACGTATTCTCTCATCCGTCGCTACCGTCGTTCCTGCGCGCGATTTTTTCGGCAGTGGCGAGGCGGAGCTATCGGGTGAGGTGTTTTACAAAATTCTCTATCTCGGGGCTGACGGCAAGCCTTATTCCGTTACACTGACGGATAAATATTCCGCAAAAGCACCTCTTGATTTTAATTCCAACTGTGTTAATATTGACGAGGTTTCTCTTATATCGGGGTGCGTGTGCGACAGTGTAAACGCGCGTGTGTTAGGCCCGAGAAAGCTGAGCGTTAAGGCAAATCTTGATTGCCGCTTACTCGCCCTCTCCCCTGCTCTCTACACGCCCAAAATCAATGGCGAGGGCAATTTCTCCGCCATTGAGACCCTCGTGCGCGAGACCCCATCAATCAAGGCGCAAAAGCTTGAAGGAGAGCGCCTTATACTCAATGATTTCATTCCAATGGACTCGAATATCGACTCCGTTAGAATTATTTCCGCAACTCCACGCGTATATATCTCCGAGTGCTCAATGACTGCGGGCGGTGCAAACGTGAGGGGCGAGGTGATCCTCTCTCTTCTCTACTGTAATGACGCGGAGAGTGATCTCGCACAGGTTATGGCGCGAAAGCTCCCCTTTTCCACCCTTATCAAGTCCAACGAGGTTATAGCAGGCGGTGAGGTATGCGCTCACGGTGAGGTATTTGACGAGCAAATATCCGTTGATGACGACGGTGTAAAGATAGAACTATGCCTCAACGTTCACTCAGTGATGCAGGGCAACGAAAGTGTCAACTATACCGAGGATGCATTCTCTACAGAACGGGAGAGTGAGGCACAAACGTCGGGCGTGGGTGTGATGACGGCGCACCGTTGCACAAACAAAAATTTGACCCAAAATGATGTTTTCTTCCTCGACGAAGTGAAAATTCCGCGTGATGCGGTAATTATAGACGCCTCGGCACGCGCATCTCTCGGTGAGATGACGCACAGCGGAACAAATCTCGCCTTTGGGGGTAATATTTACTACACCGTTCTATATTTCCACGACGGAGAATACATGACGCGAGAATTAAGCGCTCCCCTCCACTACGATTTGGACAGCAAGCATATGCCCGAATCCACTCTTCCGCGGTGGTCGGCTCACACCACAGTCACCTCCTCGCGTGTACGGTGCGACGGCGAGAGGATTTTTATTGACAGCGAGCTGTGCTTTGCCTTTTGCGTACAGGGGCTATGCAATATTATGATAGTGAGCGAATTGAATTTTGGCAAAATGATTGAAAAATCCTTTGGCGGTATAACACTTTGCTATCCCGAGGCGGGCGAGTCGCTTTGGAGTGTAGCCAAGCGCTACAGTGAGCCAACGGATAGGATTTGCAAGCGCAATTCGATTGAAAACACCACCGGAGCTGTAAAAAAGAAGTATCTGATCATATAATACCCCCAAAAAAAGGTCGTATTTACCCACCTGCCAGCCAAGCAATTGTTACTTGCTACCCGTATAAAACTGGTAGAGGCATTTAAGCCTCCCTTGTGTAAAGGGAGCTCCGCTGTAGGCGGTGAGGGATTGTGAAAAAAGATTGCATTCCTTTGTAACGGGGCGTCGAGGACGTCGCCCTCTACGGAGTTAGATTGTATGATATCGTTTATTAATAGCCTTTACATTGCGGATCTAACCCAAGGCTCCCTTGTGTAAAGGGAGCTCCGCTGTAGGCGGTGAGGGATTGTGAAAAAAGGTTACATTCCTTCAAGGCGGGATGGGAGACCCCTGCCCTACGGTAAAATAGATATAGTTCGTGATGTGTCTTATAAATTTAGCAAAACAATATTGCGAGAATGGCGAAGCCGCGACAAAAAAAGTTTTTCGGGGGTGCAGGGGGCGGCTTTTCAAAAAAGCCCCCTGCTATTCCAAAATAATCTAACTTTCAAAAAAGAGGACTCCTCGCGGAGTCCTCAATTATCATTTATTCAATTATTCGTCGCCACCGTCGTCGTTAAGACGTTTTTCCATAAATTCCGCCTTGGAAACGAGAACCTGACGGGGCTTGTTGCCATCGGGAGCACTAACGTAACCGAGCGCTTCCATGCGGTCGATAATCTTTGCCGCACGGCCATAGCCGATTTCAAGACGTCTTTGGAGCAAGGATGTGGAGATCTTACCCATCTCAATAGCAACGTCAAGTGCCTGCTTGAACTTGGGATCAACGCCCTCTTCACCGGGCTCACCGTCATCGTCAAATCCGCCAAAGCTTCCTGCACCGCCCTTGCCCTTGGGATTGCCGCACTTAGCCGCTTCTTCCTCAAGGCGCTTGATGAACGCATCATTAAAGGATACACCGTCGTTGTGATCGTTAATGAAATCAACTATCGCTTCAACCTCGCGGTCATCAATGAACGCACCCTGTACACGCATGGGCTTAGTTGAACCAATGGGAGCAAAGAGCATATCGCCTCGACCGATAAGCTTATCCGCACCTGCGGTGTCAAGAATGGTCTTAGAGTCAACCTGAGATGCAACTGTAAATGCAATTCTCGAAGGAATGTTAGCCTTGATAAGACCCGTAACAACGTCAACGGAAGGACGCTGAGTACCAACGATAAGGTGGATACCTGCAGCTCTCGCCTTCTGCGCGATACGGCAAATAGCAGTTTCAACGTCGTCAGCCGCAGTCATCATAAGGTCGGCAAGCTCGTCGATAATAATTACGATATAGGGGAGATATTCCTTTGAAGGATCGTTAGCCGTAAGCTCGTTGTAGCCGGAAATATTCTTTGCTCCAACGCTCTCGATAAGCTCGAATCTTCTCTCCATTTCAGCAACCGCAGAAGCGAGCGCGCCCGCCGCCTTCTTAGGATCGGTAACGATTGGAGCATAAAGATGAGGAATGGATCTATAGGGCTGGAACTCAACCTTCTTGGGGTCGATAAGAATGAGCTTAACGTCACGAGGACTCGCCTTGTAGAGAATACTCATAATGATACAGTTGATACATACGGATTTACCGGAGCCCGTAGTACCCGCGATAAGCATGTGGGGCATCTTACCGATATCAAAGTAAACTGTGTTACCGCCAACGTCCTTACCGAGCGCCGCGGTCAAAATACTCTTCTTTTCGGTGAATTCGGGAGTATCGATAAGTGAACGGAAGCCAACAGTCGCCGCGATCTTATTGGGAACCTCGATACCTACAGCCGCCTTGTTGGGAATGGGAGCTTCAATTCTTACACCGGTTGTTGCAAGAGAAAGCGCGATATCGTCAACGAGGTTTGCAATGGAACGAATACGAACACCAACGTCGGGCTTGAGCTCGTAACGGGTGATTGTAGGGCCTCTGGAATATGTAATTTCTTGAATTCTAACGCCAAAGCTCTTGAGCGTTTCCATAAGTGCATTAGCATTAGCGCGGATCTCATCATGAGCCGCCTTTTCATTTTCGTCATTTTTATAATTTTTAAGAAGATCAACCGTCGGAGGAACGTACTCGTGAGCAACGTTTTCAGGAACTACGGAGCCTTCTTCGCCATCGTCGGGAACAGTGTCAAGGTCAGTCATCTCGCTTATCTCAACTGCAAGAGTATCAGCCTTCTTTACCTTTTTGGGGTTTTCAGGAGCAACAACTTCTTCCTCTTTCACCTCGTTAGGATCAAAATCCTTGGGAGGATTTTTGAAGATAGCCGCAACGTTGATTCTGCCATCATCCTCTTCAGCAAAATCTATCTTCTTGAGCTCGGGCTCACTAAAGGTATCTTCTTCGGGATCAACAAAACGCATTTCACCGTATTTTTCCCTGTCAGCCTTTTCCTTCTGCTCAAGCTCTACCGCACGGCGCTCAGCCTCGGCAATTCTCTCTTCCTCGATCTTGCGCTCAGCCTCACGCATCTCTTCCTCTTCAGCGGCAATGCGTGCTTCCTCTTCCTTGCGAATACGCTCTTCTTCAGCCTTTCTTTCCTTCTCAAGCTTTCTCTTTTCTTCTCTTTCAACCTTGAGAACGGCTTCCTTTTCCTTTTGCTTTTCACGCATAATGGTCCACTTGTATCTGAGGTAGATACCCATATTTCTGGGTGTCATGCCAAGCGAGAAGATAAGACACATAATGGTGGTCGCAATCATAATAATGATTGTTCCAACACTTCTGAAAAGCGCATAGATGCACTCGCAAATAAAGCCACCGATAACACCCGACGAGCCGATATGGTTGTACGAATATTCAAAAAGCTCAAGGGGCATTATGAATGCATTGGGATCAGTATTGAGTGAGGGCTTAATAAAGATATGAATAAGTCCTGCAAAAGAGATCAAAAATAGTATAGTAAAGATTACCTTTGAACCAACCTCGCGCGAGTCAACGAATTTTCTCCAGTTGAGCGCAAGATTAATGAGCATAAGGGGAATAACAAATGCGCAAAAGCCAAAGAGACCAAGAAATACGTTTTTGAGGAAAACACCCGCAATACCAACGTGCTCCTCACCCGTAACCGCCGCAAAAATAAAGCAGGTCTCAAGCAAGATTGCCACCACGATAAATACGAAGGGCAATATTTGATGTATGAGCTTATCGGAGGGAGTATCGAACTCGACCTGATGCTCCTTTCCCTTGCTGTTTGTGAGGGCCTTGGAATTTTTAGCGGACTTTTTTGTATTTTTGTTGTCCTTTTTGTCCTCTTTCTTTACAACTTTAGTAGAGTTTTTCTTTTTCTCTGCCATTTTTTCACATCCTTTAAATTTTTATGTCAAATTTTGTGAATTAATATACACATAAAGTTATTATATCACATATAAATATTAATTTCAACAATTTATTTCTATAAAACGGGAGTTTTTTTATGAATTTTCTCAAAAGATACGGCTCATTTTTAGCCGTCGGAGCTATAGCGGGATTTGTTAACGGATTGCTTGGCGCAGGCGGTGGAATAATCGTAACATTTTTTCTTGCAAAAAAGCTAAATAAAGACGGAAATACCATGTTTGCCAACGCGGTAGCAACTATGCTTCCAATCTCCGTTTTGTCCTTTGCTCTCTATCTGGCAAATGGCTACTTTTCCTTTGATGAAGGCTTTTTAACCTTGCTCGTACCCGCAATTTTGGGCGGACTTTTGGGCGCATTTTTGCTTACAAAACTTAAATTCCGCTTTCTCAAAATCGCCTTTTCCCTGCTCGTCATAGTATCGGGATTTATGATGATAGTGAGGTAAGGTATGCTTGATTTTTTGATATTTTTTGCTATAGCCGCCATCTCGGGTATGGGGCTCGGCGGAGGCGGACTTTTGGTGATTTATTTAACTCTCGTTGTCGGTACTCCTCAAATTATTGCCCAAGGCGCAAACCTCGCATTTTTCATTATTGCCGCAAGCTTCTCCACCCTGTATAACGCGATAAAAAAGCAGATCAAATGGAAAATCACCCTCACAATGAGTGCCTCGGGAATCATCCTTGCCTACCTCGGAACACTCACCGCGGGCAATATGGACTCCTCTATCCTAACAAAAATCTTCGGTGCTATGCTGATTTTGGGCGGACTCACGTCGCTTCTCTCCACATTTAGTAAAAAGAACCAAAACCAAAATATATAATTAATAGAAAATAAACAAAAATATTTTGAAAAATTTTGAAAAAACTATTTACAAAACTGTTTTTATGTGGTAAAATGCATTTTGTATGACGTAAAGCTCGGTTTTCGGGAAAATAAGACTGCAATAGCGGTGTTTCACCCGCCGATAACTGTGCTCTTCGTTAAATAAATTTATGAAAGGTGAAAAAATCATGTTGAAGGACGAAAAGCAAGCAATAATCGCTGAGTACGCAACACACGAGGGCGACACAGGTTCTCCCGAAGTACAGATTGCTATCCTTACTCACAGAATCAACTCTCTCAACGAGCATCTTAAGAACAACCACAACGACCATCACAGCCGTCGCGGTCTTCTTAAAATGGTTGGTCACAGAAGAAACCTTCTTGGCTACCTTCAGAGAGTAGACATCGAGAGATACAGAGCAATCATCAAGAAGCTCGGCATCAGAAAGTAAGAACAAATATCGGAGTGGGAGAGTGGGTTTTTGCCGACTCCTCACTCCCTTTGTTTGTTTTTTCACAAATTTAATCAGTCGCAAATCTTACGGTCGGTATTAGCAATTAACTGTGCGCTGAACGGAGGTCCAACTCGCAGTTAAGTGCTAAACCCCGTAAGAACAAAATAAAAAAATTTTTATGGAGGAATTAAAAAAATGAGTTATTCAATTTCATCACCAATGGTATTTAAGAATTTCAAAACATTCCATTACACACTCGCAGGCAGACCCCTCGTTGTTGAAACAGGCAAGCTTGCAGGTCTTGCAAACGGCTCCTGCCTTGTAAGATATGGCGATACAGCAGTACTTTGCTGCGCAACAGCATCCGAAAAACCCCGTGACGGTATCGACTTCCTTCCCCTCTCCGTTGACTTCGACGAGAGAATGTATGCGGCAGGTAAGATTCCCGGCGGTTACCTTCGCCGTGAGGGCAGACCTCCCGAGAAGGCAATTCTCACAAGCCGCGTAATTGACCGTCCCATCCGTCCCCTCTTCCCCAAGGATCTTCGTAACGACGTTTCTCTTTCTCTTACAGTAATGTCCTACGATCCCGACTGCTCACCCGAGATCACCGCTATGATCGGTGCATCCATCGCTCTTTCCATTTCCGATATTCCTTGGAATGGCCCCATCTCCGGCGTATTCATGGGTCTTGTTGATGGCAAGCTCGTTGTTAACCCCACCGAAGCACAGAGAGCAGTTTCCGACCTCGAGCTCACAGTTGCATCCTCTATGAAGAAGGTTGTAATGATCGAGGCAGGCGCAAACGAGGTTGAGGATGACCTCATGTTCGACGCAATCATGCTCGCTCACAAGGAAAACCAGGGCGTGCTTGAATTCATCAATGCAATCGTTGACGAGATCGGCAAGACAAAGTTCGAATATCCCTCTTGCGAGCTCGATCACGATATGTTCGATAAGATTTTCGATTTCTGCGAAAAGGACGTTATGGTTGCTCTTGATACTGACGATAAGACAGTAAGAGACGCAAGAATGTTCCCCATCAAGGAAGCGATCCTTGCAAACTTTACAGAAGAATATCCCGAGCTTCCCACAATGATGGAAGAGCTCGTTTATAAGATTCAGAAGAAGATCGTTCGCCGTTGGTTGCTTGTTGATAAGAAGCGTGTTGACGGTAGACGTATGGACGAGATCCGTCCCCTCGGTTCCGAGGTAGGTCTCCTTCCCAGAGCACACGGTTCAGGTCTCTTCACAAGAGGTCAGACACAGGTTCTCACAGTAGCAACACTTGGTACACTCAGCGAAGCACAGCTTCTTGACGGCCTTGATAATGACAAGGAAAAGAGATACATGCACCACTACAACATGCCCGGCTTCTCCACAGGTGAAGCTAAGCCCGCTCGTTCTCCCGGACGTCGTGAGATCGGCCACGGTGCTCTTGCTGAAAGATCTCTCGTTCCCGTTCTTCCTTCCGTTGAAGAATTCCCCTATGCTATCCGTCTTGTTTCCGACGTAGTTTCCTCTAACGGTTCTACATCTCAGGGCTCCGTTTGTGGCTCCACACTTGCTCTTATGGACGCAGGTGTTCCGATCAAGGCACCCGTTGCAGGTATCTCCTGCGGTCTTATCACAGCTGAAGACGGCTCTTGGGATACAATGCTTGACATTCAGGGTCTTGAGGACTTCTACGGCGATATGGACTTTAAGGTAGCAGGTACACATAAGGGTATCACATCCATTCAGATGGACCTTAAGATTGACGGTCTTACACCCGAGATCATTAAGAAGGCATTTGAGCAGACTCACGCAGGTAGAGATTACATTATCGACGAGGTTCTTCTCAAGGCAATTCCCGCTCCTCGCGCTGAGGTTTCAAGATATGCTCCCAAGATGACAACAATGAAGATCGATCCCGATAAGATCCGTGAGGTAATCGGTAAGGGCGGTTCCGTAATCCAGAAGATCGTTGCTGATACAGGTGCAAAGATCGACATCGAAGATGACGGTACAATCAGAATCGCGGCAGTTAACGGTGACAGCGCAGCAGCAGCTAAGGCTTGCATCGACGCAATCGTATTCGAGCCCGAGGTTGGCGCCATCTACACAGGTACTGTAACAGGTATCAAGGAATTCGGCGCATTCGTTGAATACGTTCCCGGCAAGGAAGGCCTTGTTCACATCTCCAAAATTGCTAAGACAAGAATTGACAAGGTTGAGGACGTTCTCAAGCTTGGCGATACCGTTAAGGTAAAATACATGGGCGTTGACAATAAGGGAAGAATGAACTTCTCTATCAAGGACGCTGAATAATTAAAAAATCCATATTCATTTTTCCTTGGGGTACGCCCCAAGGAAAAATATATTATGAAGAAAGGAAGGAATATGGGTAGCAATAACCAAAAGACAAAGTCCTTTGCAACAACGGACGGCAAGAAAAAGGGCTTTAAGAATAAAAAAGCAAGACAAAGATTAGTAACGGCTATTTTCGTAGTTATCATACTCATCCTCTTGGCTCTTTCGGCGCTCATTATCGGTAAGATAATGAACACGCTCAACCCCGAACCCACACCTACAGTTCCGAACAATAATGACACTGTTCAGATATACAAGGACGCAGGTGACGTTCATATCGGAAGCTTGGTGTTGGTAAACTCAACTTCACCCTTTAACTATGAAATCAACGGTATGACCGACGTTCTCGATGCAACCAAGCCCGAGGAAAGCGTTTTGCCCGAAAGTCTCGTAAATCTTTGGATTTACAAATTCAAGAATACCGACAATAACGACACAAAGATCACGCTTCCCGACGGAACAAAGATTGCAACGTACGGTCTTGGCAGCTTGGCAACAAAAACCGTTCTTCATAAGGATGCCCTTGGCGCATTTAATAAAATGCTCCTTGATTACTGCGACACACTTAATCTTACATCCGTTACCGGTGAATCCGCAAGCGGTATTAACGTAGCTTGGGGTTGGTCGGACTCCTCAGAAATTCAAAATGACGTTAAGGACGATCCAAATTCACCCTTCTACGATCACTCAACAGGTATGACGCTCACTCTCCGTGATGCGCATAACCAAACTATAACCGAAGAGATCCTCAAAAACGATTACAAGTGGATTTACGATAACGCTTATAAATACGGTTTTGTTATCCGTTACACCACAGAGTGTGCTTGCGATCGTGAAAACGCGGCTGTACGACTCCGCTACGTTGGCTATGAGCACGCGTACTACATGACGCAGAATAACCTCTGCCTTGAGGAATACCTCGCGCTCATTCGTGAGCATCATAAATACTCAGGCGAGCATCTCACATTCACCGCCGATAACGGTAAGACATATGAGATTTACTATGTAGCTTGTACAGGCGATCCTACAAACATCTCCGTTCCCAAAAATGCGGAATATACAATTTCTGGAGATAATATGAATGGTTTTATCGTAACCGTTGTAAAATAATATAAAACAAAAAAATCAAGGGTTGAAAAATCCTTGATTTTTTAAACAAAGAAAGGAGAAGAAATGAAAAAGAATATTCCAAATATAATTTTACTCGTTTTGCTTGCGGGCATTATCGCGTTTTTCTCCGTTTCTTATATCTTTGTGAGCGCAAAAAGCTTTTCCGAGGAGGAAAACCGCGCTCTTCAAACCTTTCCTCGCTTTACCGTGGAAAAATTGCTCGACGGAACGTATACCCGTCAGCTCCATGACTACTACTCGGACCAAATCAATTTGCGCACACTCATGGTCGAGCTTAAGGCGAGCTTCGAACTTTTGATGGGTAAAAATGAAAACAACGGAATTCTCTACGGTCAGGACGGCTATCTAATCGAAACGCATCCCTACACCGAGGATAATTACAGTTATTTAAAAAACAATCTCTTAAAAATCGAGAAGCTTATGTCAGTTCTTGAGGAAAACGGAATTCAAAGCAACTCCGTTCTCGTTCCTCGCAAGGTGGACGTGTTAAAAGATTATCTCCCACCCTACTACTCCGCCGAGAGAAATGATGCGGTTTGGGAATTGGTAGGTAGCCCACACATTTCGCTGACTGATGCACTCAAAAAGGGCGATGAAGTATTCTATAAAACCGACCATCACTGGACAGCTGAGGGCGCTTATATCGCTTACCGCGAGCTCGGTGAGCTTCTCGGCTATTCGCCTAAATCTTACTCAACCTTTGACGTAATAACCCTCTCGGATAGTTTCCTTGGTACAACTTATTCAAGCTCGGGATTCTTCTTCGTATCCCCCGAGGAGATAAAAGCACCGAATGTCAATGCTGATCGCTATAAGACCGAAATCGTCGATATAGAATTCACCTTTGATGGTCTCTATGACGAATCATACCTTGCAAAAAAGGATAAATATAGTACCTTCCTCTCGGGAAACAATGCGCACGTTAGAATCTATGATACACAGGGCGCGAGCAAGCCAACGCTTCTTATAATCAAAGATAGCTATTCTCACTCCCTTGTTCCCTATCTCTGTGAGCACTATAATATCGAGCTTATCGACCCTCGCTACTATACGGGCTCTATTGAGGACTATATCCTTGAAAATGATATCGACCGTGTACTATTCTTGTTCGGTCTTGATACACTCGCAGGAGCTAATCTTTCAATTAGATAATAAAAACACCGACCGCACGGTCGGTGTTTTTTGTTTATATAACCTTAATGGTTTTAATTCCGTAATAGTTAAAGCACTCTATGGCATTCTCATCAATTACTTCACCGCTAATAATGATCGGCACAGCGGGGGGACAAGCCACGTTGGATACCGCGGCAACTCGACCAAGACATTTTTCAACGTCCGATATTTCAAAAGCGGAAGTAAGCGCTTCTCTAATTGATATTGCCCTTCTCTTCTCACTAAATTCGGGCGGACGAGTGTTTATCGCCTCGCGCTTCTCTATTGAAGTAAGTGTGGATTCCAATTTGGCAAGCCCATCTGCTCCAAGCTCGGGCGTCAGCATAAAAACTATAAAATCGGGATCGGAAAATTCACACACGATTCCCTTTTCTTCAAGCATAGCCGCCAAAGTCACACCCGTGTAACCATAAGACTTGGGTGCGAGAGTTATTTTCAATGGCTCGCTTCCACACAGACACCAGCCCAAAGACGATAATCTCCGCTTAAGATCTTCAACAAGCGGCAAATATTTGGCAAGGATAGAATCATATCGCTCAAGATAATCATTTGCTGCGTCAAGCGACTGCAAAATAAGGTAGGAGGGACTTGTTGACCCGAACAAAAGCATCGCGTCCTTTACAAAAGGAGCAAGCTCGTCAGCCACCATATTGCCAAGGTGTAAATAAGCACCACCGGTCAACACGGGTAAGGTTTTGTGCGCCGAATCGCAGCACATATCAGCCCCAAGATCTATCGGATGAAGTGACCTGGGCAAAAATCTTAAATACGCTCCGTGCGCGTTGTCGACGAGCAACAAAACTCCTCGCTCACGGCACACCTCGGAGATAGCACGTATATCAAGAATATTTCCAAGATAATCAGGACTCGTAACGTATAACGCCACGGGCATACTTTCCATTGAGTCAAGATGCTCCGCAAGTGAGCTTGCACTGAGATCACAGGTAAGATAACTTTTCTCATCACCATAAATCCACTCCACATCCAAATCCAAAAGCGCAAGCGCGCTGTGGAATGTCTTGTGCGCATTTCTTGTAGCAAGGATAAGCGGACGGACATTTTCTTTCTTTGCCCTGAGCATAACGAGATATAGCATTGCTCGAATGCATTGGGACGAACCCTCGGTTGAGTAATACGTTTTGCAGCCAAACAACGTGCTTGCATTCATTTCGCTCTCAGCAATAATACCGCTTGCCTCGTAGAGCGAATCCGCACCCGCAATTTCGGTAATATCCAAATGCTCGATTCCAAGCACTCCCGAGCCCTTGTGGCCGGGCATATGTAATCTTGTACAGTTGCTATCGGAATAGCGCTTCACGAAATCGCAAATCGGTGTTTTCATATTATTCTCCAAGTGCGCGAGCAATGGCTACCATTATGGCGCACTCCATTCTCTTTCTAAATAGCTTGCAGCCGTCCTCGTAAACACCCGTAACACTTCCCGTTGCGTGGTATGCATTAGCGGCACAACCGCCCGAGCAGTAAAGACGCGCCCAGCAGTCGCGGCACTCGGGGTGAGCATATACGTTACAAGCCGCAAATTCGGATTGAATAGCAGTATTGGTAACACCATTCCAAATATCACCGAGCTTAAATTTCTCGTCACCTACAAACTGATGGCAGGGATAGAGATCTCCCCAAGGAGTAACCGCCATATATTCCGTGCCGCTTCCGCAGCCGGAGATTCTCTTGTAAATGCAGGGGCCGCCCGTGAGGTCTATCATATAGTGGTAGAACGTGAAGGGTCTACCCTCTTTATCTCTTTGAAGCATAAGAGAAGCAAGCTCCTCATACTGCTTCATAACGATTTCCATATCCTCGTCGGTAAGAGCAGAGGGGTCATCCTTTGCGCAAACCACGGGCTCCATGCTAAGCTCGTTAAATCCGAGATCGAGCATCTGCTTAATGTCATTGAGGAAGTCGGGGTTAGCGTGTGTGAACGTACCGCGCATATAGTACTCCTTACCGCCACGCGCCTCAACGAATTTTTGAAACTTGGGAACAATCTTTTCCCAGCTTCCGTTTCCGGCATAGTCCACTCTGTATCTATCGTGAACCTCTTTTCTACCGTCAAGAGAAAGCACTACGTTGGAGCATTCACGGTTTGCCCATTCAATAACGTCATCATCAACGAGAACGCCATTTGTAGTAAGTGTAAAGCGGAAATTCTTTCCCTTTTCCTTTTCAATGCTTCTCGCGTATGCTACAAGGTCTTTTACAACCTGGAAATTCATGAGGGGCTCTCCACCAAAGAAGTCTACCTCAAGATTGTGGCGAGTACCCGAATGTTCAACAAGGAAATCAAGCGCACGCTTGCCCACCTCATAGCTCATGATAGCTCTGTCACCGTGATATTTACCTTGTGAAGCAAAGCAGTAGGAGCAGTTAAGGTTGCAAGTATGTGCTACGTGAAGGCAAAGCGCCTTTACAACACCGGCAGTCTTTTCCTTAAGCTTTCCCGCCATGGGCTCAAATGTGTCGGGAGCAAAAAGCTTGCCCGCATCACGAAGCTCGCAAACGGCATCATAGCACTCAATAATATCTTCGGCACTAACGTCGTCAATACCTGCATATTTCTCGCCGATTTCGGCTATAATTTCTTCTTTATTTTTGCTTTCAAAAAGCGAAATAATGTCATAAGCCACGTCGTCAACAACGTGAACGGAGCCCGAGCAAACGTCAAGCACGACATTAAATCCGCCAAGCTTATACTGGTGTATCATAATAAATTCCTTTCATAAAAAACGCCGCCATCGAGGCGGCATTTTTAGATTACTTGCTTTCCTTGGTGCTCTCGCACTTCTGATTTGCAATACCGCAGCTGGTTTTGCAAGCGGACTGGCATGATGTCTGGCATTCACCGCAGCCACCCTTTTTAGCACTTTCGCACAAGTTTCTTGTTTCGATTGTCTTAATGTGTTTCATAATATTCACCTTCTATAAATGAAATTTTATTACGGTTAATTATATCATAGTTATTTGCCTGTGTCAATAACCTTTTAAAAATTTTTATCGTCCGTCAAGTTTTTCTTATATCGCGCATACACTTTTAGAGATCAAACGAAAGGAAAGACAAATATGACACATATTTCTGATAGAAAAATCTTTTATACCTTGGTGCTCAAAGACCGATACCCCATAGCAACCATTAATTTTCCGCACAATGCCCTGCCCTGCAATATAGATTTTTACTCAACACCCCTGGGCTTAATTGTTAAGGTGCAACTCGACCACAATTCAAAAATCCGCGAAATCAAGCTTTACGATAGAAAGCGCGGAAATTTTGAAAAGCAAAAAATATTCATTTGTGAAGACCTCGTTAAGCTTGATGACGGCTCGCTTGCCACCATAACACATAAAATGCAAATTGAGGACGTTATCGGCAGAGATTTTCTCATAAAAATTGACGACAGCAATATTATTGCAAGAGCGCAAATGATATTCAAACCGAATGTTGACAAACGCGCAAAAGTGGTTTATAATTAATCGAATATATAAACAAATCAAAATAAAGGAATATAAAAATGAAACTACAGCTTGTAGCAACCTGCCTTTTTGGACTCGAAAAATTTCTTGGTGAGGAGATAGATGCCCTCGGTTGCAAACGAATAGAAACCATAGACGGTAGAGTTACCTTTGAGGGAACTGAAGCCGATATTGCTCGCGCAAACATAAATCTTCGCCTCGCGGAGCACATCTTTATTAAGCTCGGAGAATTTAATGCATACTCATTCAACGATCTTTTTGAAGGAACAAAAGCACTCCCCTGGGAGAATTTCATCTCCAAGAGCGACGCATTCCCTGTCAAGGGACACGCGATAAAGAGCAAGCTCTACTCCGTGCCCGACTGTCAAAGTATAGTTAAGAAGGCAATAGTTGCCCGTCTCTCCGAAAAATACGGCTCCACGTGGTTCACCGAGGATAGCGGAGTAAAATATCAGGTCGAATTCTTCATTCTCAAGGATAAGGCATCACTTATGATAGACACAAGCGGTGTGGCACTTCACAAAAGAGGCTACCGCCCCGCATCAGTAGCAGCACCCCTGCGTGAAACTCTCGCAGCCGCCCTCGCACTCACAAGTAGACCGCGAAAGGACGTTCTTATTTGGGACCCCTTCTGTGGCTCGGGCACGATAGCAATTGAGTCCGCAATGATTCTCGCCAATATCGCCCCAGGCGTAAAACGTGAATTCATTTCGGAAAAATTCCCACTCATTCCTGCAAAAATTTGGAATGACGAGCGAGCGCTCGCCATCTCCAAGCAATCAAAGGATATAGATTTTGAAATTTTCGCATCCGATATAGACGAGGACGCAACCGATATAGCCTATGAAAATGCACTCCGCGCAGGTGTAACCGATTACCTTAATATCTTCACCGCGGATGCAAGAAAAATACAAAAGCCCGACCGTCGCGGAACTATAATTTGCAACCCCCCCTACGGCGAGCGACTTATGACTCCACGCGAAGCGGAGCAGCTCTACCGCGATATCGGCAAAAATTTTGCCCACTTTGAACCTTGGCAAATTTATATCCTCACCTCGATGGAGAGCTTCGAGCGACACTATGGCAGACGTGCGGATAGAGTAAAGCGCCTTTATAACGGCATGCTTCCCTGCAATCTATACCAATATTATAAGCCTAAAGATAAAAAATAAAAAAATAAAGGACATCCCCGTGGGATGCCCTTTATTTTAATTAGTCAGCGTATACGCTAACCTGTTTCTTTGTCTTTGTCTTGTGCTCAAACTTAACTCTACCGTCGATGAGAGCGAAAAGTGTATCATCAGTACCGATACCAACGTTGTTACCGGGATGAATGGATGTACCTCTCTGTCTAACGATAATGTTGCCTGCTACAACGTGCTGACCGTCAGCCTTCTTAACGCCAAGGCGCTTGGATTCACTGTCACGGCCGTTCTTTGTAGAACCAACACCCTTTTTATGAGCAAAGAACTGCAAACTAAGCTTTAACATTTCTTTATTCCTCCGTACTTTAATAATTAATTGACCCCATAATTAAAGGTCTGCTTCTGTCGGTCTTTCGTATTCCTTGTCAATAACCTCGACCTGAAGGAACTTGTAGTACTCTTCTACGAGATCGTTGAGCTGAATGTAATAGGACATAAACAAGCCCGAGATAGCGTGTTGTCTCTTGTCGTCATCCTCGAATTCGGGGATAGCGGATTTCGACTGAACCATGATTTCGGTTGCGCCCTCGTCTATCGTGTAGTCGAGCTCGCCTTCAAAAACCACGTTGATCGAATTGATAAGAAACATCGTCATAGCGGAAATCGCCGCGCAAAGCACGTCGCCGCCCTCCTCACCGTAGCCGGTGTGTCCTGTTTCACGGAATCCGTAAAAATGACCGTCCTGTCTAAAAAAAACTACTTTTGTCATAACTTATGACCCTTTTTGAAAAAAATTAACCGTTGATAGCAGTGATCTCTACTTTAGTGTAGGGCTGTCTGTGACCAATCTTCTTCTTTTCGTTCTTCTTGGATTTGTACTTGAGAACATAGATCTTCTTTGCCTTGCCGTTCTTAAGAACGTTTGCAGTAACTGTAGCGCCTTCAACGTTGGGAGTACCAACCTTGAGAGTTTCGCCATTGGACAAAGCCTTAACACAGTCAAAAGTAACTGTTTCTCCTTCGTTAACGTCGAGCTTTTCGATGTAAACAACGTCGCCTACGTTAACCTTGTACTGCTTTCCACCTGTCTGAATAATTGCGAACATGGAAGTAGCACCTCTCTTTCTTATAGACTCGCTAAGGCAGGGGTGGCTCGTTTTTGACTTTCAAAACCGTCCACTCTCTACGACCTGACATTATGCGGCATATTATTGTATCACAATTACCCCCCGATTGTCAAGTGTTTTTTGAATTTATTTTCAACAAAGAAAAGAGGAAGAAAAATCCGCCATTCCCCTTGATTTTTGATAGCATATGTGGTATCATAGTTTAGCTTCTCCCCGTAGTTAAATGGATATAACGGGAACCTCCTAAGTTTCTGTTGTGAGTTCGATTCTCGCCGGGGAGGCCAAAAAGAGCCATCAAATGATGGCTCTTTTTTTATTCATAATACAAACATTCAAATTCCGAGAGTGCTTCGTGGAGGAATAAAGGCATCTTCTTTTTGGAGAAAACCCTGTTTTTCCAAGCATTGCTTCCTTGAATTCTCGTCAAAATCGCGTTTTTCAGCTCGTTCTTGTCCTCATTTTTTGTAGGAACAATATTCTCAATCTCAACAACAACGGGCTCGTTGCCAACCTTAACGGTAACGTCATCAGTTACAACGTCACGGAATTTTATCACCATTTCTCTCTCCGAGGGCAAAAGTCCCTTTGAGTCAGAAGGCGGAGTAATCGTCAAGCGAAGCTTATCGCTATTCTCAGCAAGATCAAACTCGGTCTTGGCGAAAATACCCCTGCGGTACGCGTTGGTCTCACCATCGTCCTCATAGAGCTCATAGTGACCGTTTCCGCGCCAAATATGAATCTCAAGAGGTTGTTCAAGTGAAATGTCATTCGTGCGATCATTCTTATACATTGGCACAATCGCACCCGCGGGAGCAAGCACGGGAATGGAATCGAGATCTCGATTCATAGTCACCCATCTGCCACCCTCATAAATACGTCCGTTAAAAATATCCGTCCATCTTCCCTCGGGAAGCCATACGTGAACATAAGCGAGATTAGTTCTCCTGTCCGCAGGACGAGTAATTGGCGCAACGAGCAGCTGCCCACCGAATATGTACTGATATGGACACTCCTGCGCATTGAGACAGTTGTATCGGTAATACATCGGCATGCAAATCGGCTCACCCTCGGTGTGCGTGCGATAGTTAGCACTGTACATATAGGGGATCATCTTGTGACGGAGTCTCAAGAACTCCTCGGATATCTTGTTCACCGCCCAAGTGCGCTTCCACGGTTCCTTGCCCATATAGTCGGAATTGGATGAGTGAAGTCTGTTAATAGGGCTAAAGACACCGAGCTGAAGCCATCTAAGATAAAGCTCGTCGTCCTGCACACCCTTCATATGACCGCCTATGTCGTGGCTCCACCAGGTGTATCCCGCATTGGCGGCGCAATTTGTAAAATACGGTTGGAAATCAAGACTCTTCCAAGAAACTATCGTGTCACCGGAAAATCCAAGCGGATAACGGTGCGAGCCAAGGCCGGCATATCTTGAGAGAATAAGCGGACGCTTCTCGCCCCTTGCGGAATCGAGATAGTGGTAATGATTGAGCGCCCAAAGGGGGTCAAGTCCGTCCATATTGGTCTTGGTTCCCTGTTGCCAGTCGATCCACCAAAAATCAACACCCTCGTCCTCAAGCGGATGGTGAAGCAATTCAAAATATGCTTTTCTAAATTCCGCATCAGTTATGTCAAACGGAATAATTTCCTTCTTTTCAGGGTCTCTTCCAAGACGGCGGCACATTGCCTCGTATGCATCCTCAAAGAATCTCACTCCCTGCGAGGGATGAATGTTGAGCGGCACCTTAAATCCGTTTTCGTGTATCCAATCAAGAAGCTCCTTGTGGTCGGGGAAAAGCTCCGTGTTCCAGGTATACCCCGTCCAACCCTGCAAAAAATAATAGTAAATAATCTCTTCAACGCATCTTGGCTTTTGGCTTCTCGCCTCTTCGCCAAAACGGGAAATAACGTCCGTCCAGTGCCAGTCCATATCAATGGTAGCAACCGTAATCGGAATTTCCCTCTTAATAAACTCCTGCATCAATGTGCGATATTCCTCTTGCGTATAGGCCCTGTATCTGCTCCACCAGTTGCCGAGCGCATATTTGGGAATGAGCGGAACCTCGCCCGTAAGCTTGAAGAAATCTCGAAGTGCCGCAAGATAATCTTGTCCGTAAACAAACCAATATCTATCCGTGCATTTTTCGCGCGGACAAATAGTTCCGTCAGGATTCACGATAAGGCTCTTGCTGTCGTTAATAACACAAGCTCCACAGTCCGAAATAATGCCGTCCTCTAGCTTAACGGCACCGTTAGCCATATCTAGTGTGCGCGCAGTGCCCGGCAAGGGCTTGCCCTGAGGATTTCCAAGTTCAGTTCCGTCAGTAGTTCTCACCTTGAAAACTGCCTTGTCCGTCTTTACGGTAACATACATTCCCTCATCGACAAGCGTATATTTAACTTCTTCAAATTCTCTATTTACCACCGTTTGCGTCGGAGCATCACAAAATGCCCCATTCTCCGTGCGGAGAAGTCGGGAGGTTATCAAAGAAATTCTGAGATCGTCTCTCTCAAAAATAACCATAAAAATTCTCCTCGTGCAAAATTACTTGCCCTTCTTCATGAGATCCTTAATTTCCTTAAGGAAGGTATCAACGTCCTTGAACTCACGGTAAACTGAAGCAAAGCGAACGTAAGCCACCTGATCGTGCTCCTTGAGTTTGAGCATAACGAGCTCACCAATCTCAGTTGAGGTGATTTCGGTTCTCATTTGGTTGTGAAGCTCCTGCTCCACCTCGGTAACGATAAGCTCAGCATTAACGGGACGCTTGTGGCATGCCTTGATAACACCGGAAAGCAACTTGTTGCGGTCAAAAATCTCCTTTTCGCCGTCCTTTTTAGTCACAAAAATCTGGTTTGCCTCAACCGTTTCAAAGGTGGTAAAACGTCTTCCGCACTCAAGACACTCACGGCGGCGGCGAATACTGTTGCCGTCCTGCGAAGGGCGAGAATCTATAACCTTACTGTCAAAATAACCACAAATTGGACATTTCATAAACTGCATCCTCTTTTTCATAAATTTATTAATTTATGATAGCACTTTTTTTCATCTTTGTAAATATATTTTGATAATTTTACTATTTTTTACAATAATTTTGCAT
>CANBDB010000008.1 GCA_947367285.1 uncultured Clostridia bacterium
CGCAGCTTCGCACGCTTTTTGAAAAAAGCTTAGCAAAAACTTTTGTCGCGCTTCGCCATTCTCGCAGTAATATTTTACATAATCTTTTAGTTTACATCACGTACTGAGTGTATTAATGAATAAGCAAAAAACTTTTATCGCAGCTTCGCACGCTTTTTGAAAAAAGCTTAGCAAAAACTTTTGTCGCGCTTCGCCATTCTCGCAGTAATATTTTATATAATTTTTTAGTTTACATCACGTACTGAGTGTATTAAAGGGTGAGCGAACAAGATTTTTCCTCAATTCTATTGCAATCACTTACTTTTTATGATAAAATTATTATGTATGTACTTATATTCAAAAAGGAGAAACCAAAATGAGCGATATTAAAGACGTAAGACTTGCGCCTTCCGGTCACGACAAGATCTACTGGGTGGCGTCATATATGCCCATTCTTAACACAATAAAAGAAGATTTTATCAAAAATCAGCCCTTTAAGGGTCTCAAGATTTCAATGTCCATTCACCTTGAGGCAAAGACCGCATATCTTGCAACAGTTCTCAAGGCGGGCGGTGCCGAGGTTTGGGTTACGGGTTGCAATCCCCTCTCAACTCAGGACGACGTTGCGGCAGCACTCGTTGACATGGGCTTTGAAGTAAATGCTTGGCGTGGTGTAAGTAACGAGCAGTACGAGGAGCATCTCAAAAAGACACTTTCCCTTTGCCCCAACCTCATGATAGACGACGGTGGCGACCTCACTCATCTCATCCACGGCGAGTGCAGAGATTATGCAAAGGATCTTATCGGCGGTTGCGAAGAAACTACAACGGGTATACACCGTCTTTTCGCACGTCAGCGCGCAGGACTTCTTGACTACCCCATGATCGACGTTAACGATGCCGACTGCAAGCATCTTTTTGACAACCGCTACGGTACCGGTCAGTCCACACTTGACGGAATTATGAATTCTACAAACCTTATTATAGCAGGCAAAACCGTTGTTATAGCAGGCTACGGCTGGTGCGGCAAGGGTATGGCTATGCGTGCAAAGGGCATGGGCGCGGTAGTTGTTGTTACCGAGATTGATCCTATCAAGGCTCTCGAGGCTACAATGGACGGCTTCTCCGTTATGCCCATGGATGAGGCGGCAAAAATCGGCGATCTCTTTGTAACTCTCACCGGCTGCAAGGACGTTATTCGCCGCGAGCATCTTGAGGTTATGAAGGACGGTGCGCTCCTTGCCAACAGTGGTCACTTTGACGTTGAAATAGACAAGATCGCCCTCTCCGATATGGCTGTAGAGGAATGGCAGAGAAAGCCCAACATCCGCGGATACAGAATGCCCGACGGTAGAATTCTCAACCTTCTTGCCGAGGGACGTCTTGTAAACCTCGCGGCAGGCAACGGTCACCCTGCCGAAATTATGGATATGTCCTTTGCAATTCAGGCAAAGGGACTTGAATATCTCGCAAAGAATCGCGGAAAGCTTGAAAACAAGGTTTACGCAGTTCCTGCCGAGATCGACCGCGAGGTTGCGGCTATTAAGCTTCGCGCAAACGGTGTAAAGATTGACTACCTCTCCGACGAGCAAAAGGCTTATCTTGAGGCTGCTGAATAATTAGATATTTGAACAAGGGGGCTTTTTATAAAAATGCCCCCTATAACACCAACGATTAATAGATTCTTTATTTAAAAAGCACTACACCAAGCTAACTACCAAGGAGTAGCACTATGAACTTACCTGCATACGTTAAAAATTGCATAGAGGCGCTTGAGAGCGCGGGTTTTTCAGCGTACGCGGTCGGCGGCGCAGTGAGGGATTCCCTGCTCGGCACTACTCCGTCTGATTGGGACGTTACAACGAGTGCAAACCCCGAGCAAACACTTGAAGTTTTTTCAAACAAGCGCACAATTCCCACAGGAATCAAGCACGGAACTGTAACTGTTTTGTTTGAGGAAAACGAGAAATCCGTTCCGATTGAGATCACAACCTTCCGAATCGACGGTCAATACCTCGACTCGCGCCATCCCGAGAGTGTTTCGTTCTCGCACGACGTCCGCGACGATCTTTCGCGTCGAGATTTCACCGTGAACGCGATGGCATATAATAAAAATGAAGGTCTCATTGATATTTTTGGCGGAGCTGATGACCTTAAAAACAAAATCATCCGCACCGTTGGCGATCCCAAGGTGCGTTTCACCGAGGATGCGCTTCGCATATTGCGTGCGTTCCGTTTTTCCGCGCAGCTCGGCTTTGAAATCGAATCAAACACACTTATCGGTGCACAAAAATGCGCCCATTTGCTAAAAAACATCGCGCGCGAGCGCGTGGGGGCTGAGTTCAAAAAGCTTCTCATCTCAAAAAATCCAAGTTACGCGCTAAACAAAATGGTGGAACTTGGCGTATGGGACGCTATTTTTGAAAACATCCCTGCTCCGACTGAAAAAACCATATATAAAATTGAAAATTTGTCAAGAATTTTCGAGTCCAGGCTCGCGTGTCTTACATCCGAGCTTGATCAAAGCTCCTTCTCCGATCTTCTCAACTCTCTGCGACTTTCAAATGACGAAAAGCGCCTTACCGAGCGCCTTCGTGGAGTGAAATGCTTTGATTTTGGTGGCAAGGAAACCGAGATTTGCGCAAGAAGATTCTTACATTTATATAATAATGCACTTGATGCGGCACTTTCCGTAGCTGAGTTTTTTGGCGGCACCGAAGAAATGATGCCTTTTAAAAGAATGATTCTTGAGGAAAGCCGTAAGAGGCGTCCTCTCGGGATATCCGATCTCGCCATTCGCGGCGGTGACATTCTTCCCTACTGCGAAAACGATTATTCGTTGGTGGGAAAGACCCTATCCCATCTTTTAGCCAAGGTCATTGACAATCCCTCGCTCAACAAGCGAGAAGAGTTGATTGAAATGGCAAAAAACTACATAAATATGAATAATTTCGATTAATTATCGTTTAAATATTTAAAATTATTAAAAAAGGAGAATATTTATGCACAAAAAGCTATCTCTTTTTCTTGTTATTATATTAGTTTTCGCCCTTCTCACAGGGTGCTTTTCCCTGCCAACGTCCACAAATACGGTAAACTACTACATTGACGGACAGCTCTACGAAACGAGAACTGTTTTTAGCGGTTCTTGTACACAATCAATTCCTGCTCCAAAAATAGAAAATCAAATATTTGTGGGTTGGTTTCTTGACCCCGAGTATACCGTGGAGTTCGATTTTTCTAATAAGATATTGATTGACATAAATCTTTACGCATATTATACGATTGACGCCGTTGAAACTACCAAGTTGATGACAAACAAGGTGATGAAAAGCGTTGTCACAATACAAAGCAAGTCATACAACACAGGCTTTGGCGGACTTGTGGAAACAAATTCCATAACCGCGCAGGGCTCGGGCGTTGTTATAGACGTTTCGGGTGGGTACTGCTATGTGCTTACCAATGCTCACGTTGTTTCCAAGGAAACCGGTTATTCCGATCAATCGATAATCGTTGAGGACGCTTGGGGAAATGAATTTTCCGCAAGAATCTATCAAAATCCCAACAGCAAAAATCCCGCAGTGGATGATAGCTACGATCTTGCCCTTATTTGCTTCAAATACAACTCCGCAAATACCGACGAGGACGAATTACTTGCCGAAATTGAGCTTGCTACAGACCCTGCGGCAAAATCCTACGTAGTTTCACTCGGTTCCCCCCTCGGTCAAAAAAATGCCATCACCTACGGGTCGGTTTACGGTTATACTAAGTTGAATCAAAGTGAAGCCGAAAACTCCGCAAACGTTGACTTTGAGATTATAGTTCACAGCGCAGTAATCAATCACGGCTCAAGCGGAGGTCCCTTGCTCGACACCGCAGGCAAGCTTGTGGGCCTGAATTTTGCGGGTCTTGAATCCGATGGAACAGGATGTGCTATTCCCCTCTCCAAGATAAAGGAATTTTTGAATATTTACGTTTATTTGAAATAATAAAAAACGTTGTTAATACCGCGAATGACAGAGAATGCTTTAGCTTTCTCTGTCATTTTTCTTTATGTCGCCGATTGATCCCCGACGACCCGTTCCAATGGGATGTAACTTTATTTTGGCGCGGACCGTCGGGGACGCCGGTCCCTACAGCAATGTGCAATGAAAGCCGTGTTGATACGGCTACATATAAAGGAATCTCTTACAGAGGCTCCTTCCGCAGAGGGAGCTCCGCCGTAGGCGGTGAGGGAGTTCCCCAACCGTGATAAATGTATCTTTAATTCGTAACGGACAGTCCGGGAGGCCTGTTTCTACGGGCTTGCGAGATAGATTTCGTTAATTCATAGCCGTAGAGACACACCGCGTGTGTCCGCTCCGCAGAAAT
Organism: uncultured Clostridia bacterium; assembly: GCA_947367285.1. Lineage (GTDB taxonomy): Bacteria > Bacillota > Clostridia > Oscillospirales > CAG-272 > RGIG4608. Next base: position 4,350 of record CANBDB010000008.1, read on the forward strand.
TTATCACAAAATTTCTTGCAAAAGTGAATTTCTTATGATATAATTAATCGAAAGGCAGGTGAGCGACGTGGATATTATCTCCGGAACGGAGTTTTTGAAAAGAATAAAAGAAAACGCGGACGGTAATTATCTCTTCTACGGTGAAGAAGATTATCTTAAAGCACACGCGCTCAAATCATTCAAGGACGCGATGGGGCTTGACGAGGCGCTTGAAATTTTCAACCTCATCAAGATCGACGTGCTTGACTATGATGCCGAAAAGCTTATCGACGCGCTTTCAATGCCCCCTATGATGGCGGAGAAAAAGCTCGTCGTTGTCACCGGTCTCAATATCAAAAAGATGAATCGCGGTGGCAAGAGCGATGACGGCGATAATTCCGTCGGCGAGCTTCGCGCACTCATTGATGCAATTAATCATCTTGAGGAATTTGATTACAATAATTTAATTATTATAATTCCTGCAGGAAACATCACTGAGGATGAGCCGAAGAAAAAGCTCCCGGCAGCTCTCGCTTCCCTCTCCGAGTATTTGACACCCGTCAAATTTGAGGCATCCACTCCCCAAAAGCTCTCTCTTTGGGTCGCGCGCCATTTCGAGCATCACGGCATCAAGGCGCGAGCTGAAGATTGCACACACCTTGTAAACTTTTGCGGTAGGGATATGTTCATACTCTCGGGCGAGGTTGAAAAGCTCTCGCTTTACGCAAAGGCGCAAGGACGTGATTACATTGTGCGCGAGGATATCCCCCTCATATGCTGCGCTGAGATGGAATACGGTGCGTTTGAATTTTCCAATGCGATTTTGGAAGGCAGAAAAAATGATGCGCTCTCAATCTTGCGTGTGATGAAATTCAAACAAATTGAGCCACTCGCAATTATGGGTGAGCTTTCGGGCATTCTTTCCGACTTATTGAAAATCAAAATCCTGCTTGGCGCAGGCAAAAACCTTCAACAAATCGAGCAAGAAACCAGAATGAATTCCTACAAGGTCAAGCTCTACGTCGGCAGTGCTCGCAGAATGGAGCTATCTCGTTTGCAAGCGATAGTTCTTGCCGCAACAGAAGCGGATCTCGCTATGAAATTCCAATTTGATGCCGGATATTTGCATCTCGAAAAATTAATATGCTCATTATAAAAAAACTACCCGTCTCGCGTGAGACGGGTTTTTTGTAAAGCAAAAACTGAAGGGGAAAACGGCAAGCCGTTTTCCCCAAATATATTATTCAGTTTACTTACAAGTAATTAATTATTTCTCTACGTCAGTAAGAGCTGCTGCGAATGTATCTCTGATGTACTTGTCAGCACCCTTTGCCTGGATGTCAGCGATCTCTGTGAGAGCGTTGATAGCTTCTCTCTGAGCTGCGTAAGAGTTACCAAGTTTAACGAGAACTTCACGGTCGCCGTTAGCTGCGTTGTAGAGTTCCATGTAGATTACGTGAACCTTTTCCATAGCATCATTCTTATGAGGAATGAGAACTACTACGTTGTATCTTGCGATGTAATCTTCACCGATTACTGCGAGATCCTGACCGTATGTATGTGTAAGAGTGATGATCATCTCGTCAAGAGCCTTGATCTCATCGTGTGTTACGTTGGGGTCAGCTGCGTAGAGTCTGTCGATCTCTGCACGGATCTTAGCGATAAGGTCGATGATCTCATCGTATGTTGCCTGCTTAGAATCAAGAACTGCCTTAAGTTCAGCAACTGTGTTAGGTGTAGCTGTAGGAATCATAGCATCAGCATCTGTATTCTTAACTGCGTCGTATGCTGCGTGAGCTGCATCGAGGAGAGCCTTAGAGTTAGGTGTGATGTTGCCGATAGCTTCAACTGCTGCCTTGAATGCCTCGTAAAGAGCTGTTACGTCAGCAACCTTTACTGCGTATGCATCGTAGTGAGCCTGAAGTGCATCGTGGTTAACCATGTTGTAGTTAGCGTCGCAATCATTTGTCTTGTATGTTGCAACCCAAGCTGCGATTTCAGCCTTGATAGCATCAAGAGTAGCCTTTGTGTTGGAGTGAGCCTCTACAACTACTGCTGCGATCTTAGCGTTGATTACGTCAGCCTCAGCCTTAGCTGCTGCGAGTTCAACAAGACGAGCGTTGTATGTGTCAAGAGTTGCACGAGCTGCTACTACTGCTGCAGAGTGAACATCATCAGACTCAAGAACTGCTACGTAAGCTGTCCATGCATCTTCAGCTGCTGTTGTTGTTGTAGCAAGAGTAACGGGTGTTTCAATTGCTTCAACTGCTGCGATAAATGCTGCTGCAAGGTCTGCCTCTTCGTCAGCATCAAGTGCTGCCCAAAGCTTAGCAAGTTCCTTGTCAAGACCAAGTTCAACGAACTTGTCAATTACTACCTGGTTGTTAAGGAAGCTATCATAGTATGTCTGTGCATCTTCTGTGCCAGCTACGTCTTCAGGGAAGATTACGCCTTCAGCCTTAACTGCTTCGATCTTACCAGCAAGGATTACGTCGTATCTTGTAGCATTGAATGCTTCAAGAGATGCGTCGAAATCAGCAAGAACCTTATCCATATCAGCTACGGAAGAGGATCTAACGATTGCCCAGTAAGCATTGTCATAAGCTGTCTTGAGGCTCTTAACTGCATCAGCAGAAACGAGGTCATAGTAGCCTTCAACTGTTTCGTACTTAGCCAAAAGCTCGCCGAGCTTAGCTACTACGTGCTTTGTTGCTTCGTTCCAAGGGTCGAGATTCATAACACCCTCAAGCTTAGCTGCGAGGTCTGCGATCTCTTCGTTTGCGTCCGCAAGGTTGCCCTCAGCTGCTGCAAGGAGCTTCTGAAGATCTGCGATTGTGTCGTTCAATTTCTTGATCTCAGTCTGAGCTTCAGCCTTTGCTCTATCCTCAGCTTCTTTTGCTGCCTGTGCTGCCAATTCAGCTGCTGCATTCTTAACTGCATTGTCTGCGATAAGAGCGATAGCTGCGGAGCCTACCAAAACAACAACAACGATCAATGCGATGAAACCGATTAATTTGTTTTTGTTAGTAAACATTCTTAAACCTCCATTTATAAGAATTACATGGTCATTATACAACAAATGCTCAAAACATGTGTGTACAAAATGTTATCCAAATATGAACAAAGTGTTAAAATTGGTAATTTTGATAGTAATTACTAACTATAATATATATTCGGGATTTCTACTACACATTTTGTCATTTGAATACAATCGTTTTTTGATTATTTTCCCACGCAAAAATGTGAGAAGATTTCAGCCACAACGTCCTCGTCAACTTCCCTGCCGTCAATCTCGGAAAGGTGACTCATAGCAAGCTCGAGATCCACTCCCGCGAGGTCGGGGGAGAGCCCTGCTTCAAGAGCTTCAAGCGCAAGCTCAATGTGCTTCTGTGCAACGGCGAGCGATGCTTCCTGACGGGCATTAATGAGAACCGCGTCATTTTGAGTGTCAATCTCTTCGTTGATATAGAGATATTCAACGATTTTACGAAGCTCTTCAATATTATATTCCGTCTTTGCAGATATCTTTACAACATGGGTGAAATTGTTTCTAATGATGTCTTCGGAAATCATAGAATTTTCATCATTTTTATTGATAATTACTACTTTTGCGACATTTATCGACTTAATTTCGTCCATAATTTCAAAGTCCTCATTATCGAGAGGCCGAGAGTTATCGAACACTGCCAAAACAAGCTCGGCTTCCTCAAGAGACTGCTTTGCTCGAGCAACACCTATTTGCTCAACGGCATCATTTGTGGCACGAATTCCTGCGGTATCAACAAGGCGGAGGGTTACTCTACCGAGCGATACGGTTTCGGAGAGGAGATCGCGGGTTGTACCCTCAATATCGGTAACTATAGCGGCATCATATCCAACGAGGCAATTATAAAGCGAACTTTTTCCTACATTGGGTTTTCCGCAAATTACCGTTTTTACACCTTCCATTACAGCATGGCCTGTTTTATAGGTTGCGCGGAGCTTTTTTACGTCTTTAAGGAGCATCTCGGTTCCCTCGATCATTTCCTCATTAGTCATATCCGCAAGATCCTCCTCGGGATAGTCAACATTTGCATAGACCGTTGCTACAAGTGCGGTGAGCCGGCGATAGAGTTTATCGCAGGCGGATTTAATTTTGCCACCCATTGCGCTTCGAGCAAGTCCCACCTGCTCGTCATTTTTAGCTTCAAGAAGTGTTCCGAGTGCTTCCGCCTGAGAAAGTGCCATTTTACCGTTCACAAATGCGCGACGTGTGAATTCGCCTGCCTCGGCAGGTCTTGCGCCTGCGGCAAATATTGTGGCGAGCACTTTTTGGGTAATATAAATTCCACCGTGGCAGTTAATTTCAACAGTGTCCTCGCCCGTAAATGATTTTGGCGCGCAAAATTTAACGAGAAGTCCGTCATCTATTGTCTTTCCTTCGGAAACAATATTTCCATATGTCATAAAATTAGGTTTCAGGTCGGATATTTTCTTACCTGACGCGGTTTTAAAAACGCGCTCGGCAATTTCAATCGCTTCATTTCCCGAAATTCTTATTACTGCTACTCCGCCCTTGCCCAAAGGCGACGAAAGCGCGGCTATTGTATCATAAAAATTCATCTGTTTTTACCTCCTTTGAGGTTATGCTCACACATTATATCAAAAAAGTGTCCGTTTGTCAATGCAGGTGCTGGAGTTATGGTGACACTTTTTATTGCAAAAACAAAAGGGACGGCAATGCCGTCCCTTAATATTTTAGCTAAATTATTCGTAAAGCTTACCCATCTTCTGGAGTCTTTCGTACTTAGCCTTTGCGTTTTCTTCAGCCTTAGCGAAGAGAGCTTCAGCTCTTTCAGGGAAGGACTGTGCAAGACGAGCGTAACGTGTCTCGGACTTGATGAAGTCAACGTAGCTTGCTGTGGGCTCCTTAGAGTCGATTGTAAGAGGATTCTTACCCTCAGCCTTGAGCGCAGGGTTGTATCTGAACATCTGCCAGTAGCCGGATTCAACTGCCTTCTTCATTTCAAGCTGGCAGTTCTGCATTCCGCCCTTAACACCGTGCATTTCACAAGGAGCATAACCGATAACGATGGAAGGACCGTTGTATGCTTCAGCTTCAGCAAGTGCCTTAAGCGTCTGGTTCATATCAGCACCCATAGCGATCTGTGCAACGTATACGTAGCCGTAGGACATTGCGATTTCAGCAAGGTTCTTCTTGCCGATTGCCTTACCTGCTGCTGCGAACTGAGCTACCTGACCGATCTGAGAAGCCTTGGACGCCTGACCACCTGTGTTAGAGTAAACCTCGGTATCGAATACCATTACGTTTACGTTTTCACCGGAAGCAAGTACGTGGTCAAGACCACCGAAACCGATATCGTATGCCCAACCGTCACCACCGAAGATCCATACGGACTTCTTGGAGAGGTATGTCTTTTCAGCAAGGATCTTATTCTTAAGCTCGGACTCGCATGTGCAAGCCTCAAGAGCTGCAACGAGAGCCTTTGTAGCTGCTTCATTTGCCTTACCGTCGTCAAGAGTATTAAGGTACTCGTCGATAGCAGCAAGTGTTGCTTCGTTATCGCACTCAGCCTTAAGATCCTTAACGTAATTGATAAGCTTATTTCTAATTGTCTTCTGACCGAATGCCATACCAAGACCGTGCTCAGCGTTATCCTCGAAGAGGGAGTTAGCCCAAGCAGGACCTCTGCCGCTTTCCTTATTTACTGTGTAAGGAGTTGCAGGAGCGGAGCCACCCCAGATTGAAGAACAACCTGTTGCGTTGGAGATGTACATTCTTTCACCGAAGAGCTGTGTGATAAGACGTGCGTAAGATGTTTCAGCACAACCTGCGCAAGAGCCGGAGAATTCAAGCAAGGGCTGCTTGAACTGTGAACCCTTAACTGTGTTGTTGATAAGCTCAGTCTTTTCGGAAACATTTGCTACGCAGTAGTCCCAAGCTGCCTGCTGGTCAGCCTGTGTATACTGAGGAACCATCTTAATAGCAAGCTTATCTGTGCCGTCTTTAGCTGCCTTATTATTAACAGGACAAGCCTTTACACAAAGAGTACATCCCATACAGTCAAGGGGAGATACTGCCATTGTGAACTTGTAGTTTGTCTTAATTACAGGCTTAGCTGTGAACTTTGTGGATTCGGGTGCGTTAGCAGCCTCTTCTTCAGTCATTGCGAAAGGACGAATTGTTGCATGAGGACATACAAATGCACAGCTGTTACACTGGATACAGTTCTCAGGAATCCACTCGGGAACGTTAACTGCAACGCCTCTCTTTTCGTAAGCTGTTGAGCCCTGAGGGAATGTACCGTCAGCATAGTCAACGAATGCGGATACAGGGAGCTTGTCACCGCCCATCTTGGAAACGGGATTAAGAATGTTGTTAACATACTTAACAAGCTCGGGTCTTGTGCCTTCAACGGAAGGATCAACGTTTGCTACGTCGATTGTCTTCCAAGAAGCAGGAACTTCAACCTTAACGAAAGCATCTGCGCCTGCGTCGATAGCTGCATAGTTGAGGTCAACCATTGCCTGTCCCTTCTTAATGTAGGACTTGTATGCCATCTTCTTCATGTACTCGATAGCATCAGCTGTAGGAAGAATATTAGCAAGAGCAAAGAATGCGGACTGAAGAACTGTGTTCTTAACCTTAGCGTTACCAATTCTATTTGTAGCAATACCTGTAGCATTGATAATGTAGAAATTGATATCGTTATTTGCGATATAGGACTTAACTGCTGCAGGAAGGTGAGCATCAAGCTCGTCCGCTGTCCACTGGCAGTCAAGAAGGAATGTGCCGCCGGGAACTACGTCCTGAACGATTTCAAATCCCTTAAGGATATAAGAAGAGTTGTGGCAAGCAACAAAGTTTGCCTTTGTGATGTAGTAAGGAGACTTGATTGCATTATCACCGAAACGAAGGTGAGAAATTGTTACACCACTTGTCTTCTTGGAGTCATACTGGAAGTATGCCTGGATATTCTTATCAGTGTGGTCACCGATAATCTTAATAGAGTTCTTATTTGCACCAACTGTACCGTCGCCGCCAAGACCCCAGAACTTGCAAGAAATTGTTCCTTCAGCTGCTGTGTTGGGAACAACCTTTTCTTCAAGAGAATGTCCTGTTACGTCATCAACGATACCGATTGTGAAGTGACCCTTGGGTGCTTCAAGTGCAAGGTTGTCGTAAACTGCAAAAATGGATGCAGGAGTTGTATCCTTAGAACCAAGACCGTAACGACCGCCAACAACCTTAATGCTTCTGCCAACCTCGTTAAGAGCTGCAACAACGTCAAGGAAGAGGGGCTCACCAAGAGAACCGGGCTCTTTTGTTCTGTCAAGAACTGCGATCTTCTTAACTGTTTCGGGAATTGCCTCGCTAAGCTTTTCAGCAACGAAGGGACGGTAAAGTCTTACCTTTACAAGACCAACCTTTTCGCCCTTAGCAAGAAGGTAGTCGATAACCTCTTCAGTTACGTCACATACGGAACCCATTGCGATGATTACTCTATCAGCATCGGGAGCACCGTAGTAGTTGAAGAGCTTGTAGTTTGTACCAAGCTTCTCGTTAACCTTGTCCATGTACTCTTCTACGATTGCAGGGAATGCATCATAGTAAGTGTTGCAGGACTCTCTGTGCTGGAAGAAGATATCGCCGTTTTCAGCGGAACCGCGGAGAACGGGATGCTCGGGGTTAAGAGAACGAGCGCGGAATGCCTTGAGAGCATCCATGTCAACCATTTCAGCAAGATCCTTGTAATCCCAAGCTTCAATCTTCTGAATTTCGTGAGATGTACGGAAACCGTCAAAGAAGTTAAGCACGGGAACTCTACCCTTGATTGTTGCAAGGTGTGCAACTGCACCAAGGTCCATGATTTCCTGCTGGTTTGTCTCTGCCATCATTGCAAAACCTGTCTGACGGCAAGCATATACGTCGGAGTGATCTCCGAAAATGTTGAGCGCATGAGATGCTACTGCACGAGCTGAAACGTGAATTACGCAAGGAAGAAGCTCACCTGCGATCTTATACATGTTGGGGATCATAAGAAGGAGACCCTGAGATGCTGTATAAGTTGTTGTAAGAGCACCTGCGCCAAGAGATCCGTGAACGGCACCTGCTGCGCCTGCCTCGGATTCCATTTCGATTACCTGTACGTTTTGACCAAGAATGTTCTTAGCGGGCTCGCCAAAAATGTTCTTGTCAGTTGCTGACCATGTGTCAGTTACCTCAGCCATGGGGGATGAGGGTGTGATGGGGTAGATAGCGGCTACTTCTGTGAACGCGTATGATACGTGTGCGGCGGAAGTATTACCGTCCATGGAAATTTTTCTTCTCTGAATTGCCATGTTTTTCAAATCCTCCTAATAAATTTTGTTTAAAAATTAAATATTTTTGTTAGTATTTTAACACTAAATTTCATTTTAGCACAATTTTGCGCCATTGTAAATAGATTTAATTAAAAATATAATAGAAAAATGCTGTATATTTTGTTATTTTTTACGTTATTTAGACTATTTCGTCCATTGCGGCGCTTATTCTTTTTGCTACCGTCTCAACGTCACCAAAAGCAGAAATGATATAGATATGCTCATTCGGATTTTCCTTAAGCTCCTCAAAAACGTTGAGGAAGGTATTTCTAACCGCGGTGAGCTTCTCCTTGGTTTCGTAAATTTCGGTCGTTGCTCTTCCCTTCGAGATTCTCTCAAGGCTTTCCTCGGGTGTGAGGTCAAGGAAGATGCACGCGTCGGGGGTGCGGATTTCGGGACAATCAAGGTTCATTCTCTTTACCCATTCATAATCCGTTTCACTTCCCTGGTATGCAAGCGAAGAATAATAATATCTATCGCAAAGGACGTCGTAACCTTCGTTGAGCATTTTTTCAATGCCCCACTTATGGTTCACGTTATGGAAAATACGGTCGAGCACAAACATTGCCGCCATCTCGCAAGAGGTTCTCTTGCTTACGCCCGAAAGTGCGTCGCGCAAGATACCACCCGTCATTGAAATGGTGGGCTCGCTTGTTACATAGACCTTTCTTCCCTTTGATTCTAAGTATTCGCAAAGCTTATTGATTTGTGTGGTTTTTCCGCTACCGTCAATGCCCTCGAATACGATAAATTTACCTTTGCTCATATTATTTCTTAATCAAATCGCAGCCAACGTACTTACGAAGAACCTCGGGTACTACTACGCTTCCGTCAGCAAGCTGATTCTGCTCAACAAGTGCAGGAAGCACACGGCTTGTTGCAAGACCGGAGCCATTAAGTGTGTGCATAAATTCAACTCTGCCGTCAGCTCTACGAACGCGCATCATACCACGGCGCGCCTGGTAATCTCTCGCGTTGGAAACGGAAGAAACTTCTTTATATCCGTTCATAGAGGGAATGTTGATTTCGATATCGTAAGTTCTCGCCATGGACGCAGAGCAGTCCTCAGCAGCAAGCTTAACTGTTCTAAAGTGGAAGCCAAGTCCTGCAACGAGTGCCTCAGCCTTTGCAACGAGTTCGTCAAATGCTTCGTCACTCTTTTCGGGGAGTGTGAACTGGAACATCTCAACCTTATTGAACTGATGTCCTCTTACCATACCTCTCTCGTCGGAACGGTAGGAGCCTGCTTCACGTCTGAAGCAAGGTGTGTAGCTAAAGAGCTTTTTAGGAAGGTCCGCCTCGGTCAAGATCTCGTTTCTATAGAGGGATGCGAGAGCTGCCTCAGCTGTGGGAAGCATATATCTTGAACGGTTATCAACGGGATTTTCAATCTTAAATACCTCGTCAGCAAACTTGGGGAACTGACCTGCAGTTACGCCGCACTCGTACTCAAGCATGTGAGGGGGCAAAATAAGCTCGTAGCCGTCCGCCCAGTGTGTATCGATAAAGTAGTTGAGAAGTGCCCATTCAAGACGTGCACCCATTCCGCGATAGATCCAGAAACCACTACCGGAAAGCTTTGTGCCTCTTTCATAGTCGATAAGACCAAGATCTGTGCAAAGGTCAACGTGGTTCTTGGGTTCAAAGTCGAATTTATGGGGCTCGCCGAAGTAACGAATGGGTTCGTTGTTCTCTTTTCCACCGGGCTTAAGGTCGCGGTCGGGAAGGTTGGGAAGACCGAGGAGTACACCCTGAAGCTGTACGTCAACCTCTTTAAGCTCAACGTCAATTTCCTTGGAGCGAGCGCCAAGCTTCTTCATTTCAGCGAAGATGGATGCTACGTCCTTACCCTCTTTTTTGTATTGGGGAATGAGTTTATTTACTCTGTTTTGTTCAGCCTTGAGGCCTTCTGTCTCAGTAATGAGTGCTCTTCTCTTTGCGTCAAGGTCGAGAATTTGCTGAATGTCTTCCTTAGCATCCTTGCCCTTCATTGCAAGGCGGGCGATGACTTCATCGGGACATTCTTTAATGTATTTAATGTCAAGCATTTTTGTTTCTCCTTATTTGGATTTATTTGTTGAAAAACTTTTGATTTTGTTGATAATTCTATGGAATATTCTGTTGAATTGATTCGCGGTAAGTTCGCTTTCGACGTCGTTTTTCTTGTCTCTTGCAAGCCATGCTTCAGTCTCTGCGCAGTTATGCATATTGTCGAACGTTCCCATATTTCTACCCTTGATATCCATACTTACCTCTAATTATAACGAACATTTGTTCTTTTTCTTGTGTATTTTCTTATATATTATCGAAAATAGATGCTCCACAAACATTTGAAAGAAGTGTTTCGAGATCCTCGTCGGAGTCGAAGGTAATTTCAACAACTCTCTTCTTAGGAGTGTTAACAATTTTTACCTTTCTACCAAGAGTTTCACGGCTTCTCTTTTCAAGCTCGCGAAGATGGATGCGAGTCATAACGGTTGCATTAACCTCATCCGCATTTTCAATCTCAACCTTTTCGGGAACCGAGTTGAGCTTCTTTACAGCACTCTCAACCTCACGAACACTGAGCTCTCGCTCAACGATTTTTTGTGCGAGTGCGCTGATGTGTTCTTCATCATTAAGTCCAAGAAGTGCTCTCGCATGGCCCGCGCTTATCTCGTCGTTCTTGAGCATTTCAAGTACATTATCGGGAAGATCGAGAAGTCGGAGAAGGTTTGCGACAGCTGAACGGCTCTTGCCAACCTGCTTTGAAACCTGATCCTGTGTGAGACCAAAGCGCTCCATAAGTCCTTGATATGCAAGCGCTTCTTCAACCGCATTGAGATCCTCACGTTGAATGTTTTCTATAATTGACACCTGCGCGATCTTGAGGTCATCACCATCAAGCACTACGGCAGGGATCTCATCAAGTCCTGCAAGCTTTGCAGCTCTCCAACGGCGCTCACCTGCGATAATTTCATAGGTGTCATCAATGATTTGATTGGGTCTTACGATGATTGGCTGCAATACACCGTATTTTTGCACGCTTTCAGCCAACTGTTCGAGACTTTCTCTCTCAAAAGTCTTTCTCGGCTGATCGCGGCGAGGCTCAATGGAAGAAATCTTGAGAAGTTCTCCCGCGCCTTTTTTACTTTCAACGAGGTTATCGTCAAAAGTATCGAAAATGCTTTTTCCAAGTCCTCTTGCTTTTGCCATTATTTAATCCTTTCGTGCCAAATTTGGCTATATATTCACTATTTTTAACTAATTTTGAGTGAAAATCCAAAAATTATATTCTGGAAGAGAGTTCACGAGCCACTTCAAGGTACTCTTGAGCACCCTTGGAGTTCTTATCGTGATAATAAGCGGGCTTACCAAAGCCGGGAGCCTCGGTGAGCTTTACGTTACGGGAAATTGTTGTGCTGAAAAGCTTATCGGGATAATATTTTTCAAGCTCGTCCATTACCTGCATTGAGAGCAAAAGGCGCTTATTATACATTGTGATAAGGATTCCTACAATATTAAGATCCTCATTATAGTGCTTTTTGATGCGTTTTGTGGTTGTGATGAGCTGTGAAAGTCCTTCAACTGCATAAAATTCCGCCTGCATAGGTACCACGATACCATCGGATGCAACAAAAGCATTGATGGTAAGCATACCAAGTGAGGGGGGACAGTCGATAATTATGTAGTCATACTCGTCTTTGATTTTTGCAAGTGCATCCTTCAAGTTGTATTCACTACCTTCATCATTATAAAGGTCAAATTCGGCTCCCGACAAGGATACATTTGTGGGAATTACGTCCAAATTCTTATAATTTGTGGACAAAATTACATTTTTAATGAGAATCTCGCCCGACAAAACATCTTTTACTGTGCCTTTGAGCGATCTCTTGGGAATTCCAACGCCACTTGTCGCGTTACCCTGAGGGTCAAGGTCTACAAGAAGTGTTTTCTTGCCCTGAATACCAAGGGATGCGGCTATATTGACTGCGGACGTTGTCTTTCCTACGCCGCCCTTTTGGTTGGCGAAAGCAATAATTTTTGCCATTTTAGTCCTCCATTTATCTAAGTATGGTTAAATTTTGTGAGTTTTGCATATTTTTTCACGATGTTTTATCACGTTTATCATTATATCACAAACATTGAATAAATGCAAGTGAAATTGGGCGATTTTTTAAGATTTTTTAAGATTTTTTATGACAATTTATGTTTCACGTGAAACATTTTGGGGGAATATGTTGTATTTTGTTTCATGTGAAACATTTTGTTGTTTTGCGTCGAATTCATTTCACTAAAACACATTTGCAGTCACTTTTACTAATTGTTTCACGTGAAACAAAAAAGAACCGCATGCTGCGGTTCTTTTTGATTATAGTGGTGTTTTCTTGATTTGTGCGAATTTGCGAGGGAATTGCTTAGGGGTGTGTGATTTCTTTGGCATTACTATAATTGAACGATTTTCGGAAATCATTTCGTTATTAATATTTCCCTCGAGCATTGTTTCAAACAGAACCGTGGCATCAAGCGATGATGCACCTGCAAGTTGACGAATCGCGCTTCTCGAAGATTCAAATTCATCATGAGCTCCCTTTGCTTTCATTGCAACAAGTTTTCCGCCGACCTTGATAAAAGGAATTGTCAATTCGCAAAGTACCGGAAGCGTAGCAACCGCGCGAGCGGTGGCATAGTCATAAGCTTCACGGTGTTCAGGGAGTTTTGCAAAATCCTCAGCGCGAGCTACAACGGCATTTACGTTCTTGAGTCCGAGCAATTTTGCCGTTTCATGAACATAACGAATTCTCTTTTCTGTTGAGTCGAGTGATGTTATCTTAAGATCGGGACGCGCGATTGCGAGGGGCAGAGAAGGGAATCCTGCGCCGCAACCAACGTCAATTATAGTGGAATTTTGTTTAATATGCTCCGAAATTAGTAATGAATCCACCAAATGACGCAAAATTATACCGTCTTCATCGGTTATTGCGGTCAGATTCATTACCTGATTAACTTCAACTAATCGCTCACACAAAAAGAACATTTGTTCTTTTTGTTCGCCCGTTAACGCAAGATTGAGGTTTTGTTCAATTGCGGATGTGAGTTTTTGTATGAAAATATCTTTATTCATTATTTTTATGTTCTCCGTATTATATTATACCGCGCCTTGCGATCTCATTGCCTCTGCAACCTTCAAAAAGCCTGCTATATTTGCGCCCATTACAAGATCGCCTTCTTTGCCGTATACCCTTGCGGCATCCGAGCAGCTTTTATATATGTTCTTCACAATTTCATGGAGTTTGCTATCAACCTCGTCAAAGCTCCAAGAGTAACGCATTGAATTTTGTGCCATTTCAAGTCCGCTTGTAGCTACTCCGCCCGCATTTGCCGCCTTCGCCGGAGCAAAAAGCACACCGTTTGCCATGAGATATGCAATAGCATCGGGAGTGGTAGGCATATTTGCACCTTCAGCAACCGCAAAGCATCCATTTCCAACGAGTGCTCTTGCGCCGCCAAGGTCAAGCTCATTTTGAGTGGCACAGGGAAGGGCAATATCACACGGAACCGTCCAAATATTTTTCGATCCAACGCGATAAGTCGCTTCGTCCCTCTCGGACGTGTATTCACTTATTCTTTCGCGGCGAATCTCTTTGATATTCTTCACCAATTCAAGGTCTATGCCGTTCTCGTCATAGGCATAGCCGTCGGAGTCGCTCATTGCTACAACGGTCGCACCAAGCTCGATTGCCTTTTGCGCGGCATAAATTGCCACATTGCCCGAACCGGAGATTACAACGCGTGCGCCATCAAATGTTTTGCCGGCTTCGTGAAGCATTTCGTCGGTGAAATAGCAAAGTCCAAAGCCCGTGGCTTCCTTTCTTGCAAGAGAGCCACCATAGGTGATGCCCTTGCCGGTCAAAACGCCGGTGAATTCTCCTCTGATACGCTTATATTGACCAAACATATAGCCAATTTCTCTTGCGCCAACACCGATATCGCCCGCGGGAACGTCAACGTCCGCGCCAATGTATTTGCACAGCTCGGTCATAAAGCTTTGGCAAAATCTCATAATTTCGCCATCGCTCTTGCCCTTGGGGTCAAAATCGGAGCCGCCCTTTGCACCTCCAAGAGGAAGTCCCGTGAGGGAATTCTTGAAAATTTGCTCAAATCCAAGGAATTTTATTATACTTTCATTAACCGAGGGGTGAAAACGGAGTCCACCCTTATACGGGCCGATGGCATTATTGAACTGTATTCTATAGCCGCGGTTAACACGCACCGTTCCGCTATCATCCACCCACGGAACACGGAATTTGATTATTCTGTCCGGCTCAACAAGATTCGCGAGAACTCCTGCATTTATATACTCGGGGTGTTTTTCAATCACCGGCTCAAGGCACTCGAGAACCTCCTCGACTGCTTGATGAAATTCACTCTCGCCGGGGTTGCGCTCTTTAACTTCGCAAAGAAGATTTTTTATATATTCGTTAGTTATTGCCATAATTACCTCCTATATTATAAGGATATGTACATTTTATTTATTATATCAAAGATGGCGGTAAATTGTCAAGGACGGATGGCAAAAAATTTGATTGCGGAGCTAATTTGTATTTTTCTTGACACGATGCGCGCGAGGGTATATAATGAGATTAAGCCCTAATCCTTTTTGGGAGGTGTATTTATGGACAAAATACTGGAAATTAAAAATCTCAGTAAATCATTTGGTTCTCGTCTCATACTTCGTAACGTGACACTCGACATTCACAGGGGTGAAATTGTGGGATATTTAGGCCCTAACGGTTCGGGAAAAACCACAACGATAAAGCTTGTGTTGGGCCTTTTGAAAATCACACACGGTGAAATTAAGATTTGCGGACACGACGTGGTGAAGGATTTTGAAACGGCAATCGCGCACGTTGGCGGAATTGTTGAAAATCCCGAGATGTATCCGTATCTTTCTGCGCGCGAAAATTTGCGCCAATGCGCGAGAATGTATGACACTAAAATCGGCGAGGAGAGAATTAGCGAGGTGCTTGAGTTGGTTGGTCTCTCGTCCCGTGCCGACGACAAGATATCAAAGTATTCTCTCGGTATGAGGCAGCGCCTCGGTGTGGCGCAGGCAATTTTACACCGTCCCGAGCTTTTAGTTCTCGACGAGCCCACAAATGGCCTTGACCCCGCAGGAATCAAGGATCTTCGTGATCTTTTAAAGAAGCTTGCGCGTGAGACAGGGCTTGCTGTATTCATTTCGAGCCATTTACTTGGCGAGCTCGAGCAGCTATGCGACACAGTTGCGGTGCTTAATCACGGCGCAGTTGTAGGTGTTCGTTCCGTAAATGATTTGAAGAAGGGAAGGAGCGACTCCCTCTCCGAGGTTGAATTTACCCTCTCGCCTGTAAGTGTGGCGAGCGATATTCTCAAAAACAATGGAATTGAAGCCACGGTTGAGCGCGAAATACTCACCGCCAGACTCAAGCACGAGGACATCCCATCCACAATTTATTTGCTCTCGCTCAACGGAGTTAAGATTTGGAGTGTAGTCGAAAAGACAAGGTCGCTTGAGGATGCTTTCCTTGAGATGACCACCGATTTACGCGCCGACGACGAGGCAATGAAGGGGGCGAGCAAATGAAGGGACTTTTGAAAAACGAAATACTCAAGGTTGTATCGCAAAAGGGATATAAAATTCTACTTGTGATTTTTGCAATTTACGTTATTTTGCTCCCCATCTTTAACATTATTGGCGACACCATTTTAGGCGGTGAGCAATCCGCCGAGGATTATTATGAGTCCTACCTGGAGAGCGCGGAATTTTATGAGGAAATGGAATACGCACTCGATGCTCAGTATTATCGCGATTGCGCAGGGGCGCTTAGTTTCTTTATAGACAACAATCTTGAGGATTGGAAATATGAGCGCATGTTCAACGAAGATATGGGTGCAATATTCCCAGATTCCTTTATTGAAGAATCGGAAATGTCCTCATACTGTGATTTTTATTTGAGGGCGCGCGCTTTTGAGTACCTCGTGGGCGGAAAATATGATGCCGAGCAGTTGTACAATTCAAGCTATTATTACTATTTATCGGAATATTTTTACTCAGAAGGTAATTACTATTACTACGACAGGGAATGGTTAGACTATGCCGGCAATCCAATCGAGTGTCCCCACACCAGCGAGGACATAGCAAAAATGAAGAAAAATGCGTTAGAGGAGTTAGAGACGGTTTCAGGGCTCGTTATCTCCTGCAACGCAAAGGAAATTCTCAATGATTACGCGGAATACGCAACAGGACTCAGAGAAAGTGCCGAGCATAATCTCAAGGTAAAGAAAAACGGTGGCACTGAAACGGAAATTTACATAGCGGAGCGCAATTTTGATATATACAAGATGGCGGAAGAAATGTTCATTCTCATCAGTCGCGAGTGTGACTCGCTCGACGATTGGCGCGTTGGATTCAGCATTTCATTCCTACAGGCATATTCCGTTCATTCAAGCTACACGGACGTTGTAGTTTCTAAGGAAGAATACATCAGGGAGCTTTCCTATATGTATGAAAGCTATGAGGAATACGTTGAGACCACAACTCAAGGCATCGCGGATGCCGAAGCGGGAATCAAGGTTGCTCATTATGCCGTGATGAACAATATTCCGCCCGAGGGAATTGATACATCAACCAAGCAAAATCTCAGGGACAACATAATTTCAGCCGCTGATTTTGTAATGATATTCAGTGTGGTGCTTTCGGGAACTATTGTAGCGAGTGAATTTTCGTCCGGAACGGCACGTTTATTGCTCATTAGACCCAAAAAGAGATGGAAAATCCTTCTCTCCAAGCTCTCATGCGTGCTTTTGTTCCACGTTACATTGATAGGCGCGGCATCCATACTGCTCACGGGTCTTGGAATTGTTTTCGACGGAGTGGGTGATGTTTTTGCAAACGATTTGTTCTATATAAATCAGAACGTTATCGAATTACCCTCCATTATCAAGACACTTGGAGTAATTACACTGGCAACCATTCAAGCATTGCCCATCATTTCGCTCTCGTTCTTGCTTTCGGTTTTAACCAAGAAGAGCGTTTTGTCATTCGTAATTTCGTTTGTGATAAACGGTGCTTCCTCCATAGTGCAAACCATTGCGCTCATTCTTATAACGGAAGCGCCCTTACTCAAATTCACGATACTCCCATATCTCAAGCTTATTGACTTTAGATTTACAAGCAGTGACCTTGTGATTGATGAGATTGCGGGTGAATATTTCAGTTTGGATATGTTGTTTGGCGGCAGTTTGGGCTCGCTACTCACCTCGCAGACGAATGTTTGGCTTGCAATCGCGATAGTTTTGATACACTCCTGTATTTTGTGCGCGATTGCGTTACAACACTTCAAAAAGCAACAAATTTAATATAATAGAAAAGGGAAAACCTCTCGGTTTTCCCTTTGTTTTATTTTATTTTTGCAAGGTATTCTTTAGAAAGCGTTGCTTTATGAGTTTTCGGTGCAAATTCTATAACGCCCTCAAAAGCTTCCTTTGCCTCCTCAAATCTCTCAAGCTTATAAAGTGCTACAGCGCGATAAAAGCTTACATTGAGTTTGGTCACGTTGTGATTTTGATTCTTTTTTGAAATATGACGCAAATCGAGGTCGCAAACGTCAACTACGTATTCATAGTCCTCATCAACGAAGGCGTCGAATTTATCAAATACAGTAAAATTATTGAAAATTCCTTCAAGCTTAGAGTGTTGAGCCTTTAATTGCTTGAATTCCGCCACGGTTTCAGCAAGCTTATCGAATTCGCCCCTCTCAAACTCAACAAAGCCGCGACGGTAGAGGTTTTGGCACTTATCAATAGGGCCAAGTGGTTTAGTTTCGGTCTCAGCTATGAGAGAAAGCACTCCGTCATGGTCGCCCTTATACATAAGAGCAAGGAATTTGTGTCTTGTGAACTTCTTCAGCACGCCAAGGGAGAGGATTTCTTCAAATAATTCAGGATCGAGATCCTCATAAATAACACTCTCGATATCTTTTTCCAATAATTTGTCAAAAGGAGCTTTTATGCTTGCAGCGAGCACCACGATGCAGGCAATACCAAGCAGGGTATTTTTTCCTATTATTGCTATGCAAATTGCCACTCCGACGGCATATAGCATCGCAAGCAAAACGCACTTGATTCTATAATTCTTTACTATTTTTTGAGCATTTGTATTTTTCATGTTTTTTCACCTTATTCTTCCTCAAATATATTT
>CANBDB010000009.1 GCA_947367285.1 uncultured Clostridia bacterium
CCGAAGAAGTTCTTCTCAAATTCCTCCATCGCTTTGAAAGGGTCATAGGAACCAAGAAAATGGTTGTTGCGTGCAAAGGGTGTAAGTTCAAACATAACAGAATCCTCCTTATAGATTTGTTTTCATATGATTTGCAAAAAGAGATTAGTTTATACGGAATGTTGGCGCCTTGATCCCGCACCTCTTTTTACGAGAATAATGATATACCTAAAATGTTACACAAAAATTACAAAAGTGTATTTCAAATGTAAATATTAGCACTTGTGGACATAGAGTGCTAATATTTAATGCCGCATATAAGTGCTATTGTCACTTTTAATGAATTGTATTTGGCATATAATTGATTAGTGTGCTAATATCTCTTTTAGACAGTTATGATCGAATAAAAAACGATGAGATGTCATAGATAACATCTCATCGGCTTGTTTATGAGTAGTTTTTCTTAGCAAGATGCTCGTCCCGCGCACTCTTGCGTCCTTCTTCCTTGATGTCGCCTGCCTTGGTAAGAGCCATCTTTGTGAGGAACGGACCGACGATCTCATAGATCAGGACGGCGAACAGTGTAATGTTGCGGACAATAGCACCATCTGGACCAAGCTCAATAGCCTTGATCGCCATACCGAGTGCAACACCTGCCTGCGGAAGCAAGGTGATGCCGAGATATTTGATGATGTTGGGATCGGATTTTGTAATCCTTGCGCTGATATTTGCACCGTAATATTTCCCGAGAGAGCGTGCGATGATGTAAATGATACCAACAACTACGACTGTCCACTGCGCGAATACCGAGAGGTCCAGCTCCGCGCCGCTGATGACGAAGAACAGGATTAGCACAGGAGTCGTCCATCTGTCGGCTCTGTCCATCAGCTCTTCGGAAACCTCGCAGATGTTGCAGAATACAGTTCCAAGCATCATGCAGGCAAGCAAGGAAGAAAAGGCAATATGGATATCGCCAATTTCAAACTTCAAGCCGGAGAGCGCAACGGTCAGCATAACGAAGGTGACCGAAACCGCCATACGCTTAGAGCGAGAATGGAAATACCTTTCGCAAAGAGTAAAGAGCAAGCCCATCACAAATCCGAGCAAGAGCGATAGAACGATCTCAAGCAGGGGCTCAAGGATGATGGCAAGTGGGCTGACACCTGCCGTGCCCATCGACCTTGCGATACCGAAGGAGATTGCGAACACCACAAGACCAACCGCATCGTCAAGAGCAACGACGGGAAGGAGAACATCTGTAACCGGTCCCTTCGCCTTGTATTGCTTGACAACCATCAGCGTAGCGGCGGGAGCCGTCGCAGTCGCAACCGATGCGAGAACGATTGCCGCAGGGATAGAAAGTGTGTCGGGCATAGCAAAGTGTAATGCAATCAAAGCAACGTCCACCACAATGGTGGTGATCAATGCTTGAAGGACACCGATAACGGTTGCTTGTTTACCAATCTTTTTGAGTTGTGAGAGTCTGAACTCGTTGCCCATGGAGAAAGCGATAAAGCCAAGTGCGAGATCGGAGATCAATCCGAAGCCCTCAATTTGCTCCGAAATAATACCGATTCCGGGAATATTGAGTGCACCGAGCACAAATGGTCCGATCAGAACGCCGGAGATCAAATATGCGGTAACTGCGGGGAGTTTCACGAGCTTGGCAAGTCTTGATAAGAGCAGACCTGAAAGCAGTGCGATGGATAAACTCAAAAAGATACTTGCTGTTTGAGTCATAGAATACGCCTTCTTTCTAAATGATTTTTGATTACGGGAGTTAATCATTCAGATATGATGTGAGGGTATTCACTATGCTCTCAAAAGAATCCTCTATGGTTGAGCTCTCTTTACCAAATATGTATTATAGTACTTTTACATGAAAATGTCAATGCCAATAGAAAAATTAAATTTTTAAATGCTTGTCGAGTGTATTGATAATTGTTGGGAGCATAAGCGAGAATACAATTGCTGTAAGGATTCCGGCAATCAAGCGTGATGGAATCGCAAAGAATATTGCGAGATACGATGAATAATAGCCGTATAGCTTTTGCTCAATCAACATAGCTCCCGTATTCAGTATTGTAACGATCAGCGAGCTGACGCAGGTCTCAATTGTCAAGATGCCGGGTTTTGTGCTTTTCTTGAATGCTCGGAACAAATATCCTATGGTGATACCGCGAACAACGGCAGGTAATACCCAAAGAACCGTTGTTGCGCTGATACCGTAGGTGATGAGTTGCCCGATAAAAGCACCAATAAAGCCTGTCGCTGCGCCCCACCAAGGACCGCAGAAGACGGCAACGATAATAACGGGAAGTCCGCTGATAGAGATCTTCAGGTTGTTACCGAACGGAGCGCTGACCGATACTGCCAGAAAATCAAGGCATACGTAAAGAGCAGCCATAACTCCGGCAAGACAGATCATTTTAATGTTGTTAGATGATTTTTGATTTTTTGCTTTTTGCATAAAAATAACCTCCTTTGTCCCGTGGTTCCGGAAGCAAGGAGGTGGTCCCTTGGATTCGGCAGCGGGATGCGACAATCGAACCGCGAAATATCTTCGTCCACCCAACAACTCCCCGTTCGGATGGCACTTTACGCTCGATCGTCTACTCTGCATAGATTATGAATTGTTCAGATTGAGATTGTATTTGCTAATCTGTATGTCTCTTGGTCAAAGGATTTGACCATATTTAATGCCTCAAAAATATCGTAGTCCACGATTTTATTATCCTTCAATCCAATCACGCGGTTTCCAACGCCTTTGCTGAGAAGCTCGACGGCTGCATATCCCATTTTAGATGCAACGACTCTGTCGCGAAGTGTTGGATTTCCACCACGCTGAATATGCCCAAGAATGGTTGCACGTGTTTCAATGCCCGTCGATTCCTGAAGCTGCCTTGCAAGCTGTGTTGCATCGCAAAGCCCTTCCGAAACAACGATGATGAAATGGTTTCTGCCGTTCTTTTTGGTTTCAAGAATCTTGTCGATCACATTCTGCAAATCAAAGCCGATCTCAGGAACGATGATGGCAGTGGCACCGACTGCAAGACCGCTTTGAAGGGCAATGTCTCCCGCACCGTGTCCCATAACCTCTACCACACTGCATCTTTCATGCGAGCAAGCAGTGTCGCGGAGCTTGTCTACCAGTTCCACAACCGTATTCATTGCCGTGTCAAAGCCTATTGTATATTCGGTTGATGGAATATCGTTGTCAATCGTTCCGGGAATGCCGATGCAGGGGATTCCTCTGAGCGAAAGATCTCTTGCACCTCTGAATGAGCCGTCACCGCCAATGACAACCAGCCCCTCGATTCCGTTGACTTTGCAGTTTTTGATTGCTTCTTGCATTCCTTCCTCCGTAGTAAAGCGCAGACAGCGAGCGGTATATAACACTGTTCCACCGCGTTGGATAATATCGGATACCGAGCGAATATCAAGATCGACGATGTTGTTTTCAATCAGTCCATTATAGCCGCGCTTAATGCCTTTAACGGTCATTCCCATGGAAGCAGCGGTTCTAACGATCGAACGTACAGCCGCATTCATTCCGGGCGCATCTCCGCCGCTTGTAAGTACACCTATGGTTTTCATTATTTTTCACCTCACGTAAAAAGAGCAAAGTTATCCCGATAAAAAATCAGAACGCCTTTGCTCTAAATATTATTTTGTTTTCGAAAGATTGGTATTTGTTAAAGGACACCTTGCAGTACACGCACTTCCTCAAGAACGTCATTCTTAATGAGGTCGTCGTAGGTTTCTCTTTTTACAATGATCTTGGCTTCATTGCCGCTAACCATCACGATTGGAGGACGTGGAATGCGGTTATAATTGCTGGACATAGAATAATTGTATGCTCCTGTAGCAAGAACTGCAAGCGTATCGCCAACGTGGATCTGAGGCATCATAACGTGCTCTTGTATAAGATCTCCCGATTCGCAACACTTTCCCGCAATGGTAATGGGAGCGACAGGTTCGGCGGACGCATTGTTCGCCAAAATTGCGGTGTATTTGGAGCCGTATAGAATATAACGCGGGTTGTCACACATACCTCCGTCAATGGAAACGTAGGTGCGGACATTCTCAATCTCCTTTACGCAGCCAACCGTGTAAAGCGTAATGCCTGCTGAGGCAACGATAGAGCGTCCCGGCTCAAATACAAGGAAGGGAAGATCAATTCCTTTTTCTTGTGCAAGTTCCTTAACCACATTTGTCACCTTGTGAATGTATTCGGATGGTGCAATCGGATCGTCGGTCGCGGTATATTTGATACCAAAACCTCCGCCGAGGTTGAGAATATTTACTTTGATACCAAGTTTGTCATAAAGGTCAGCAATAAAACCAATCATCACTTTGGCAGCCTCGCAGAAGGGTTCGACGTCAAAGATCTGCGAGCCGATATGACAGTGAACACCGTCAATCTGAATGTTACTCATCGAGAGTGCGAGCTTATGTATCTCGTAAGCCTCACCGTTCTCAAGAGCAACGCCGAATTTGGAATCAATCTGTCCCGTCTTTACAAAATCATGAGTATGAGCATCAATACCGGGCTTGATACGGAAGAGAATACGTTGATTAACGTTTTTTTCATTTGCAATGCGATTCAGAAGCTCAAGCTCATATTTGTTATCTACCACGATGTGACCGACACCGCAATTCAGTGCAAGCTCGATCTCGTCGGGCGTTTTATTATTGCCGTGGAAGAATACTTTTTCCATCGGGAAGCCTGCCTTGTAGAGTGTGTAAAGCTCACCGCCCGAAACAACGTCGGCTCCAAGCCCTTCTTCTGCAACGAGTCTTCCGGTATACATTGTACAAAGTGCTTTGCTTGCAAAGAGAACGAGACCGTGTCCGTCATAATAGGTGTCAATTGCATTTTTATATGCACGGCAATTGTCACGCATCAGATCCTCGTCCAGTACGTAGAGCGGGGTACCGAATATCTTTGCAAGCTCCACGGTATCGTGCTGACCGATGACAAGATGATTTTCTGAGTTGATAGAGAGATTTGGCGAATGAAACATAGCTTTTGTCCTTGATTATGAATAGGTTTTAATAATTTCTTCGGCAATTTCACGTTTGGAAATACAGCGGTCCATTGCCTGTTTTTCAATGTATCTGTGTGCGTCCGCTTCTGTCATTTTCAAGCTGTCGATCAGAACCCATTTTGCGCGGTTGACGATGCGGATCTCCTGCATCTTTTCCTCGGTTGACACGGTTTTCTTTTCAAACTTCTTTAGCCGCTCTCTTGTTGCGATCATCCAGTCGATTGCCTGAGACACGATGGGCTTGGAGGTTGGCTTTGGCAAAACGTAAACTCCGTACTCCGCAACCCGATTATAGGTCGTGGTGTAAACGTCCGAGCGAACCATTAACAATGCTACGGAGGTTTTCAGTCCGGTAAGATCCATCGCAAAGCGAACGCCTGCGTCATCGGGAAGGGGAGAGTTAATTACGATAAAATCATAGGCACGGTCTGCCAAAGCGCGTTTAGCGGAATTGACGCTCGTTTCAAAACGGACGGGGTCAAATTTGGAGTCGGGTAGTAATGGGATAAGTGCTGAATTGAAAGCGTCGGACGCAGAAACGACCAAAACGCTGTAAATCTGTTCCTGTAAGCTCACATTACTCCCTCCTTCCACTGTAGATTTGATTGTTATCAGATGAGTTTTCTGCTGTAAAGCTCTATGATCTGCTCCGGCAGATGTTTGCGAATAAATGTGCTTTCCTTCATAACGGTAATCGCTTCATCAAGAGAAGATGGAAGCTTCTTAAACTGACTCAGCGTTTCTTCGTCCGCTTTAAAGAGGTTGATATCGGAGGCGGGAGGCGGGGTTAGATTATTCTGAATACCGTACAGTCCCGCATATATGAGAAGCGCAAAGGCAAGATAAGGGTTTGCCGTTGGGTCGGGAGAACGAAGCTCAACGCGCTTCTGCTCGTAAACGGCGGCAGGAACGCGAACAAGCTGAGAGCGGTTTTCAGCCGACCAGGAAATATAGGCAGGTGCTTTGCTTTGACCGAATCTTTCATAGGATGCCTCGGAGGGATTCAAAAAGGCGGTCATTTCGGGAATGAATTCCAGCACTCCCGCGATGATGTGTGAAAGCGATACCTCGCCTTTTTCGCTGTTCGCTGAAATATTGATGTGAAAGCCGTTTCCCGCTTTGTCCTTCAAGGGCTTTGGCGTGAAATCAGCCCACAGACCGTTTCTGCCCGAAACGGTTTTTACAACGGTTTCAAAGGTCTGCGAGTTATCTGCGGCAGTCAAGGCATCGGAATAGCGGAAATCGATCTCGTTTTGTCCCGGTCCCTCCTCGTGATGTGAGCTTTCGGGGCGGATGCCCATCTGTTCCAGCATCAGGCAGATCTCTCGGCGAATGTTTTCGCCCCTATCCTCGGGAGCAATATCCATATAACCTGCCTCGTCATAAGGCGTATCGGTTTTGTTGCCAAGCTCGTCCAGCTTAAATAGATAAAATTCAAGCTCGGGACCGAAATCAAAGGCAATTCCGCATTTTTTAGCATCGTCAATAGCACGGATCAGAATGCTTCTTGTGTCGCATTCAAAAATTCTTCCGTCGGGATAGGTGATCGTACAGAACATACGAACCACACGCCCATGATCGGGACGCCATGGAAGCACCGAGAGTGTGGACGGATCAGGGTGTAGCATCAAGTCGGAGTGAGTTTCATCACCGAAGCCTCTGATGGCAGATGCGTCAAAAGCAATGCCGTCCTTAAAGGCGCGAGGAAGCTCACTCGGCATAATGGAAATATTCTTTTGTTTGCCGTAAATATCGCAAAACGCAAGACGGATAAACTTCACGTCCTCCTCCTTTACGTATTGCATAACTTCCTCTTTCGTGTACTTCATTTCACTACCTCTTTCTTTCCTTAATTTGCAACGTACATTTGTTTATATGGATTTTTTGTATCAGGCGTAATAACGGTAAATTCTGCATTCATTACATCGTTTACTTCAAGTCCCAAAAGGGCACAGTATTCCGTGAGATAAGGTTTGATCTCGTCAAGGTCGGCTTTCGTCGCGCGTGTGGCTCTGACCTGGCTCGGAAAACGAATATTTGAGCAATCCGAGCGCAGATACATCTTTCCACCGTGCATTCCCGTGCAGGGAAAATTGCTGACGATCGGCTTATCATTCTCCGTAAGACCGAGAACGATGATCCTGCCGCCTGCCTGATACTCACCGAGAAAGCTACCTGCTTTGCCGCCGATGATCATAACGGGAACCTTGTCCTCGTATGCCTTCATATGGATTCCTGCGCGATAACCGGCGTTGCCTTTTACGTAGATTCTACCGCCGCGCATGGCATACCCTGCGGCATCTCCGATATTGCCTTCAACGACGATGTAACCGTCATTCATTGTATCTCCGACTGCATCCTGTGCATTGCCTTTCACGCGAATTGCCGCACCGTTGAGGTAAGCACCAAGCGCATTTCCGGGCGTACCCGTGATTGTGATGGCTTTATCCGACATTCCCGCGGCGATAAATCTTTGACCGCAGCAGTTCAAAATTTCCAATTCACTTTTGGTATTGCGGAGTTTTCCGTTGATGGTGGCATAGTTAAGCCCTTTTGCATCAATATATATCATTATACCACACCTCCGAGCATTTTTCTACGCTGATTTTGTGAATATGCGAATAAAGTTGGATTTTTTTTCAAAATATCGAAATTTATCGTATCAATCGGCACCCTTTCACGAATAAGCGACGTATAAATACCCGCACGTTCCACTTGTCCGATCAGAATGAAGCCCGTCAGAACGCCGTCTTTGGTAAACAGACGCTTGAGTGTTCCGTTGCCTTTTTCTTCGTACATCTCACCGCCGTCACTCTCCCCAAAATAACTTCCCGCCGTGATCGCATGCAATCCGAAGAACCCGATGGAGTTCATGGGAATTGCTTTATCAAACACCTCGTTACCGCCTGCCATATTCACACCTGCGGTATGTCCCTGCATATAAGCATTGGGAAGAATGGCAAGTACACGGTGATCTCCGAGAGAAATATCCATTCCCTCGGTGCAATCTCCGGCCGCATAAACGTCCGAGAGGGAGGTCTGCATTTGCTCATTCACGAGAATGCCTCTGTTTACCTCGCCGCCAAGCTCCCCCACAAGAGTCGTATTGGCTCGTACTCCGACCGCCATGATAAGAATATCGAATTCGACAGTAGCACCGCTTTTCATCGTGGCTTTATTTCCGTTAAACTCTGTGGCTGTATCGCCAAGCATAAATTTGATACCGTTTTCTTCAAGACGTGCTTGCATTAGCGCGGCACATTCCTCGTCAAGAATGCTGGAAAGCACTCTTGTAGCAAGGTCACAGACCGTGATAGATCCGACACGCCCCGAGATTCCCTCGGCACATTTGAGTCCAATCAGACCCGCGCCAACGATCAACACTTTGCTATCCTTAGTGAGTACCTTTTCAAGCGAGAGGGTATCGTTCAAGGTCATAAAGGAAAATTTATTTTGTACTGTTTCGAGTCCCTTGATCGGTGGAATAAAAGGCGCAGAACCGGTAGCAACACAGATGGAGGTATAGGGAAGTACCGTACCGTCGTCGAGCAGAACGCTTTTTTCGTCCTTGCTTATCTTCTCGGCTTTTCTTCCGTAGAGAACCCGACAACCGTTCGATTCGTAAAAGTCGGGCTTTCTGTAATTCATTTTATCAAACGTCGTTATTCCTTCAAGATAATAAGAAATGAGGGGGCGACCGTAAACGGGGTACTGTTCCTCCGAAACAACTGTAATGGGCGAGGTTTGGTCAACGCTTCGAATACCTTCAATGCATCCCACAGCGGCAACACCGTTACCGATGATTACGTGTTCAGTCATTATCATCGCCCCTTTCCTCATAGACAATAGCATTGTTCGGACAACCCTTTACACAAGCGGGAGCCCCACAGGAGTTCTGCAAGCAAAGCTCGCATTTTTGCATAACGCCGTTTTCGTTTGTTGCAAGTGCACCGTAAGGGCATACCAATATGCAGGTATAGCAGCCTACGCATTTGCTTTGGTCAATGTGAATTAAACCGTCCTCGCGTGTGATTGCACCTGCGATACAGCTTTTGACACACATAGGATCCTCGCAATGACGGCAGGAAACTGCATACGATATTTTTTCGTTGCCTTCTATGTGGATCCTCGGAAAGATCGGTTTGTCTTTGAGTGCCGTTGCCATATCGGTCATACCGGAATTGGCAAAAGCACAGTTATATTCACATAAGTGGCAGCCAAGACACCACTCTTCATTTACATATACTCTTTTCATGATGTTTACCTCATTCTCCCACGTGGGATATACCGAGTATCTGCAACTCCTTGTCGGTAAGTCCGACACCTCTGAGCATCAGTCGGTTGCCACGGAGGGCTTCGATTGAATTGATACCCATACCGCCCATCAGCTCCTTGATTTCGTGTTGCCAAGCGCGCATCAGGTTGACGAGTCTTTGATAACCGAGATCGGGATTGAGGCGCTTGACAAGCTCGGGACGTTGTGTTGCAATACCCCAGTTACACTTGCCGGTCTGGCAAGTACGGCAGAGATGACAGCCAAGGGCGAGCAGAGCCGCAGTAGCAATATAGCAGGCATCCGCACCAAGTGCAATTGCCTTTACCACGTCTGCGGCAGAACGGATACTACCACCTACCACAAGGGATACGTTATTTCTGATGCCTTCATCGCGCAAACGCTGATCAACCGAAGCAAGAGCAAGCTCAATCGGAATACCTACGTTATCGCGGATTCTCGTAGGAGCCGCACCCGTACCGCCGCGGAATCCGTCAATAGCAATGATATCCGCACCGCTTCGTGCAATTCCGCTGGCAATAGCGGCAATGTTGTGGACTGCCGCAACCTTGACGATGATCGGCTTTTTGTATTCGGTTGCTTCCTTTAAGGAATAAACGAGCTGGCGCAGATCCTCGATGGAATAAATGTCGTGATGCGGAGCAGGGGAGATGGCATCCGAGCCTTCGGGTATCATACGAGTGCGGGATACGTCACCGACGATCTTGGCACCGGGCAGATGTCCACCGATGCCGGGCTTTGCGCCCTGTCCCATTTTGATTTCAACCGCCGCGCCTGCCTTCAGATATTCCTCGTGAACACCAAAGCGTCCCGATGCAACCTGTACGATGGTGTTCTCACCATAGACGTAAAAATCCTCATGAAGTCCGCCCTCGCCCGTATTATAAAGAATACCGAGCTCCTTGGCGGCACGCGCAAGGCTTTCGTGTGCGTTATAGCTAATTGAGCCGTAGCTCATCGCGGAGAACATCATCGGCATCGAAAGCTCAAGCTGAGGCGGAAGCTTGCAGATCAGCTTACCGTCAGCACCTCTCTCGACCTTTTCGGGTTTCTTTCCGAGGAACACCTTGGTTTCCATTGGCTCACGAAGAGGGTCGATTGGCGGGTTTGTGACTTGAGACGCATTGATCAGGATTTTATCCCAATATACGGGAAGAGGCTTGGGATTTCCCATTGAGGATAGCAGGACCGCACCGCTTCCCGCTTGCTTGTATATTTCATTGACGGTATCCTGTTGCCAGTTAGCGTTTTCACGAAGCTGACAGTCGCTTTTTACGATCTTGAGTGCACGTGTCGGACACAGAGAAACGCAACGGTGGCAGTCCACGCACTTTGACTCGTCGCTGAGCATGATCTTGTGTTCCTCATCGTAGGTATGTACTTCGTTGGCGCACTGTCGTTCGCAAACACGGCAGGTCACGCAGCGGCTGTCATTTCTGACAACTTCAAATTCCGGATAGATAAAGTTTACAGCCATCAGAAACAGCCCTCCTTTACATTGACGATAACGGGCTCACCGCCTGCGGGTGCCCAGACATTTTCCACGTTCGGTTCCATTACGCGAATCGCCGCTTCTTCGCTGGCGATATATATCTTATTATTCTTTTCACCGACAACCATGGAACGAAGCTTGAGACGGTCGTTGAGTGCCATAAGTCCTCCGTTGTAACCCAAAACGATGGAAAACGGACCCGTTATGAGCAGGCTTGGGAAAAGGGTACGAAGATAGGTATGCTTCTCCTTATCCTCTATATCGGTTTTATTGGCGATCGTGCTCCAGAAGGGAGCGGCAACAACGCTTGTTGCCTCTTCAAGCGTAAGTCCCTGCACACGCACGAGATAATCAAAGATGTAGGTAATGACCTCGGTATCGGTCTGGAGATTACACTTGTATCCAAACATTTCAATATATCTTCTGTTTGCATCGTAAGAAGAGATCTCTCCGTTATGAACGATAGAGTAATCAAGGAGAGTAAAGGGATGCGCTCCGCCCCACCAGCCGGGCGTGTTGGTCGGATATCTGCCGTGAGCAGTCCACGAGTATCCTTCATATTCATCTAATCTGTAGAATTCGCCTACGTCCTCGGGAAAGCCGACAGCCTTGAAGGTTCCCATATTCTTTCCGCTGGAAAATACGTATGCGCCGGGCATTTCGGTATTGATCTTCATTACGGTACGAACGACAAATTCCTTTTCGTCAAGCTGCATGGAATCAAGCACGGAACGCAAGGGAGCAACGAAGTAACGCCAGATGATGGGCTCGTCGGTGATCGCAGGGATCTTTCGCGTGGGCATGATCTCGGATTTTACAATTTCAAATCTTTCCTTTAAGAATACTTCGCAATTTTTTCTCGTTGCACGCTCGTCAAAGAAAAAATGAAGAGCGTACAGATCCTTGTATTCCGGATAGATGCCGTAAGCGGCAAAGCCACCGCCCAGACCGTTGGAGCGGTCGTGCATAGGCTTCATCGCTTCAATAATCGGTCTGCCCGACATTCTCTCGCCGTCCTTGGCGATCACAGCTGCGATGGCGCATCCCGACGGAATACGTACTTGACCTTCTTTCAACATAATCGTAACCATTGCCTTTCCTGAAACAAAAAAGCAAAGGCGTTCACGGATAGACAGCGTGTGCTGTATCCTATGAACGCCTTTACTCATATGCAAGCATTATAGCACGAAACTTGCAGATTGTCAAGGCGTTTTCGGGAAAAATTTCAGATTTTGCAGGATTTTTCAAAAAACTTTTCAAAAACCCCTTGACAAACCACAAGCGAGGGTGTATAATGTGTCGCGTAAAGGCAAAGGCGTCTTTGACAGGGTAACACCTATCAGAGCCGCCTTTGCCTTTTTATGTTTCACACATTAAGGAGGATTTCTGTTATGTCATACGTAGATGAGGTAATAGAGCAAGTTGTAAGTCAAAACCCAAACGAGCCCGAATTTCATCAGGCAGTCAAGGAAGTTCTGGAATCGATCCGAGTAGTGGTCGATCAGAATGAGGAGCAGTTCAGACGCGATGCTCTCTTGGAGCGTCTGTGCAATCCCGAGCGCCAGATCAAATTCCGTGTACCGTGGATCGACGATAAAGGACAGGTACACGTCAACACAGGCTATCGCGTTCAGTTTAATAGCGCGATCGGTCCGTATAAGGGAGGCTTAAGACTTCATCCTTCTGTTAATATCGGAATTATCAAGTTCCTCGGCTTTGAACAGATTTTCAAAAATTCTCTGACCGGTCTTCCCATCGGAGGAGGAAAGGGCGGTTCCGATTTTGATCCCAAGGGCAAGAGTGACCGCGAGGTGATGGCGTTCTGCCAGAGCTTTATGAGTGAGCTTTGCAAATACATCGGAGCAGACACCGACGTTCCCGCAGGAGATATCGGAACGGGGGCACGTGAGATCGGATATATGTTCGGTCAATATAAGAAGCTCAGAGGCTTGTTTGAGGGTGTACTCACGGGGAAGGGACTTTCCTATGGCGGTTCACTTGCAAGAACCGAGGCTACGGGCTATGGTCTCTTATATTTGACCGAGAAAATGCTGAAATGCCACGGTGTAGATATGAAGGGAAAGACCGTTACAGTTTCGGGTGCCGGTAATGTTGCCATTTATGCAATCGAGAAGGCAGAGCAGATGGGGGCAAAGCCTGTGACCTGCTCAGACTCTACCGGTTGGGTTTACGATCCCGACGGAATCGACGTTGCGGCGCTCAAGGAGATCAAGGAAGTCAAGAGACAAAGACTTACGGAATATAAGAAATACAGACCAAATTCCGAATACCACGAGGGCAAGGGTGTATGGACCGTTAAGAGTGATATCGCTCTTCCTTGTGCTACGCAGAACGAGCTTGACCTTGAGGATGCAAAGATGCTGGTTGCAAACGGTGTGATCGCAGTTTGCGAGGGGGCAAATATGCCTACCACTGCCGAGGCGACCAAGTATTTCCAAGAGAACAACGTGTATTTCGTTCCGGGTAAGGCGGCAAATGCGGGCGGTGTTGCAACATCGGCACTTGAAATGTCTCAGAATAGCGAACGCTTGTCTTGGAGCTTTGAAAAGGTAGACGGTGAGCTCAAGGGCATTATGGTTCGTTTGTATCACAACATTGACGATGCCGCAAAGAAGTATGGCTTCGAGGGCAATTACGTAGTCGGTGCGAACATTGCGGGCTTTGAAAAGGTCGTAGATGCAATGAATGCACAGGGCATAGTTTAAGGTAATAAGTAAGAGTGAAAAGTGAATAAGTGAAGGCAATGGCGTCTTTCTTGTGTAAAAAGCAGGACAGACGCCTATCACATTTTTTAGAACAATTTGCAAAGGAGAAATATATTATGGCAACGGTAAAAGAACAATTCGGAAGTCTGGTGTTTGATGACAGAGTTATGAAGGCGAGCCTTGATGCAAAGGTTTACGCTTCCTTGAAAAAGACGATTGATGAAGGAAAGGAGCTTGATCTGACGGTCGCAAATGCTGTGGCAGCCGCTATGAAGGATTGGGCGGTAGCTCACGGAGCAACCCATTATACACATTGGTTCCAGCCTCTTACGGGTGTTACGGCAGAGAAGCATGATAGCTTTATTTCACCTGCTCCCGATGGCGGAGTCATTATGGAATTTTCGGGCAAGGAGCTGATCAAGGGTGAGCCCGATGCATCTTCGTTCCCCTCGGGAGGACTTCGCGCTACCTTTGAGGCAAGAGGCTATACTGCTTGGGATCCTACCTCTTACGCATTTATCAAGGGAAAGACGCTGTGCATTCCTACAGCTTTCTGCTCCTATGGCGGTGAGGCTCTTGATAAAAAGACTCCCTTGCTTCGTTCTATGGAGGCACTCAACGTGCAGGCTCTCCGTATTCTGAAGCTTTTCGGAAACGATACCGTAAAGCGTGTTACAAGCTCGGTCGGTCCTGAGCAGGAATATTTCCTTGTTGACAAAGAAATGTATAACAAGAGGAAAGATCTCATATACACCGGGCGCACGCTCTTTGGCGCGAAGCCTCCCAAGGGGCAGGAAATGGATGACCATTATTTTGGTGTTATCAAGCCCCGTGTAGCTGCTTATATGGAGGATCTCAATGAGGAGCTGTGGAAGCTTGGTATTCTCGCAAAGACTGAGCATAACGAGGTCGCACCCGCACAGCATGAGTTGGCACCCATTTATACCACAACGAATATTGCCACCGACCACAACCAGCTTACGATGGAGATCATGCAGAAGGTGGCTGCAAAGCACGGTCTTGTTTGCTTGCTCCACGAAAAGCCCTTTGCAGGTGTCAACGGCTCGGGTAAGCACAACAACTGGTCTATTGCAACCGATGCAGGACAGAATTTGCTCTCTCCCGGCGAAACACCCTACGAAAACGCGCAGTTTTTGCTGTTCCTTTGCGCTGTAATCAAGGCGGTTGACGATTATCAGGACCTTCTCAGAATTTCGGTTGCTACCGCAGGCAACGATCACCGTCTCGGTGCAAACGAAGCACCTCCCGCCGTGGTATCCATCTTCCTCGGTGACGAGCTGAACGCTGTCCTTGAGGCAATCGAGAACGATACCCCCTATCAGGGTGCTAAGAAAACAACAATGAAGCTTGGAAGCGACGTTCTTCCCAAATTTAACAGAGATACCACCGACCGAAACCGCACCTCACCCTTTGCATTCACGGGCAACAAGTTTGAGTTCCGTATGCTTGGCTCCTCCAACAGCATCGCCTGTGCAAACATTATGCTGAACACAGCTGTTGCGGAATCATTGAAAATCTATGCTGACCGTCTTGAGGGCGTAGCTGATTTTGAGACTGCATTGCACGATATGATCAAGAAGACCATCAAGGATCACAAACGCATCATTTTCAACGGTAACGGTTACGACGATTCCTGGATAAAGGAAGCAACCGAGAAGAGAGGTCTTTGCAACTATCGCACCACAGCTGACTGTATGCCACATATTCTTGATGAGAAAAACGTAAGAATTCTGACGTCTCACAAGGTTTTTTCCGAGGTGGAGTTGAAATCCAGATATGAGATCATGCTGGAAAATTACTGCAAGACGGTTATGATCGAAGCGTGTACGATGGTCGATATGGCAAAGAAGCAGATTCTTCCCGCCGTCAGTGCATATACGACCGATCTTGCCGAAAGCGTTGGAAAGAAGCTCAAGCTCGGTACAGATATTGCTTGCAAGTACGAAAAGGAAGCTGTTAAGAAGCTTTCCATTCTATGCGATAAGATAGCCGAGGCGACCGACTTGCTTGAGGGCACACTTGTTAAGATCAAGGCGGCAGAGAGTATCGGGGAAGAATCCGAAATGATTCGTGATGCAGTCCTTGTCGCAATGAGTGAGCTTCGCGTGGCATGCGACGAGGCTGAGACGATGACCGCCGAAAAATACTGGCCGTTCCCGACTTATGGAGAACTTTTGTTCGGCGTGAGATAAACAGAGCATTTACGTTAAGGAGATGATTGATATGGATGCTACAAGCATCATGGAATTTGTAAAGGAAGCCGTAACGACCGAGGTGTTCGGTGTGTGGTTTTTGATTGGAGCCGCGCTTGTATTCTTTATGCAGGCAGGTTTCGCAATGGTTGAAACAGGCTTTACCAGAGCGAAAAACGCAGGTAACATCATTATGAAGAACCTGATGGACTTCTGCATCGGAACGGTTGTGTTCGTGTTGCTGGGCTTCGGACTGATGATGGCTGAGGATTACGTTTTTGGTCTCGTCGGAGTACCGAATCTCGATATCTTTACCGATTTTGGTGGATTTATCAAGGAAAATGCTTCGAGCTTTGTATTTAACCTTGTGTTCTGCGCTACCGCCGCAACCATTGTTTCGGGGGCTATGGCAGAGAGAACAAAATTTGTTTCGTATTGTATTTATTCCGGTGTGATCTCTCTTGTCGTTTATCCGATTGAGGCAGGCTGGGTCTGGAATTCTCAGGGTTGGCTTGCGCAGTGGGGCTTCCACGATTTCGCGGGTTCCGCTGCCATCCACTCGGTTGGAGGCTTGACCGCATTGATCGGTGCAATTATGGTTGGTCCCCGTCTTGGCAAATACGTTAAGGATAAGGCGGGAAAGGTTACAAAGGTAAACGCGATTCCCGGTCACTCTATCACTCTTGGCGCGCTTGGTTGCTTTATCCTTTGGTTTGGATGGTACGGCTTCAACGGCGCGGCAGCATGGGATGGAACCTCTTTGGCATCCATCTTCCTTACCACAACCATTGCCCCCGCAGTTGCGACCTGCACGACGATGATCTTTACTTGGATCAAGAACGGCAAGCCCGACGTTTCTATGTGTCTCAATGCTTCCTTGGCAGGACTTGTAGGCATTACAGCGGGCTGTGATTCGCTGGATGCGATCGGTGCTACGGTTGTTGGTGTCGTATCGGGTATCCTTGTTGTGGTGGCTGTTGAGTTTCTTGACCTGAAGCTGCATATCGACGATCCCGTCGGTGCCGTTGGTGTTCATTTGGTTAACGGTGTTTGGGGAACGCTTGCAGTAGGACTTCTGGCAAATCCCGAGGCTCCCGCAGGTCTTAACGGATTGTTTTATACGGGAAGTGCAGTGCTTCTCGGTAAACAGACGGTAGGCATTCTTGCGATTCTCGCATGGACCGCCGTCACGATGACGATTACCTTCCTCATCATCAAGAAGACGGTTGGTCTGCGCGTGAGCGCCGAGGAGGAGATCAAGGGACTTGACAGCACCGAGCACGGCTTGCCCAGTGCTTACGCAGATTTCGTTCCCGCAGTTGAAAGTCTTGATTACGGATATGAGAGTGCCGTTGCCGTTAGCGGAGAGGTGCCGATGGCAGAGGCGGTTCCCGTAAAGAAGGTTCCTGCTTTTGAAGATGGTACGCCGAAGCTCACAAAGGTTGAGATCATTTGTAAGGAAGCGAGACTTGAGACTCTCAAGAACGCTATGATGGATATTGGTATTACGGGCATGACCGTTTCTCATGTGCTCGGATGCGGAGCGCAGAAGGACAAGCCGGAATATTACCGCGGTGTTCAGGTTGAGGCAAATCTGTTGCCCAAGGTGCAGATAGATATCGTTGTCAGCAAGATACCTGTACGTCAGGTCATCGAAACGGCAAAGAAGGTTCTTTATACCGGACACATCGGGGATGGTAAGATCTTCGTTTATGATGTCGAAAACGTCGTAGAGGTTCGTACCGGTGAAGAGGGCTACGATGCCTTGCAGGATGTAGAATAATAATGTTTGAAAGGAGCTTACTATTATGCCAAAAAAGAAACAAAATGATTTTGCTCCCCAAATTGATTTTAAGGAGCAGACTCCCGAGATGCAGTTGAAAGAAGTAAAGCCCGATCCTCTGTACGAGAAAGCGTTCCTTTCCCGTGAGGATAAGAATACGAGCGAATATGCTCGGAATACAACCACTTGGGATTAACTCCTAAAAGAACAAAAGCGATTGAGAAAAGAAAAGTAATACGGATACTCGTCTATAGAGAGCACGGGGTGGTGGAAGCCGTGTAGCGAGTCCGTATGAAGAACACTTTTCGAGCTGCAAGCTGAAAAAGCATCGGCTTTAGTAGGTGCGCCGTTTGGTCGTGCGTCAATCGACACAGCCTTGATTGAGGCATAAATGAAGAACAAATATAGGTGGCACCGCGAGTACAGCACTTGCCCTATAGGATGCTGAATTTACTACATATATGAGGTAAAAACAATGTGTTCCATTATGGGTTATTGCGGAAGCGGCGCCACTTTTGCGTCGTTTTCCGAAGCGTTTGATAAAACGGTCTCGCGCGGACCGGATGATACGAAAATCATTGATACGGGAAATGGTCTTCTTGGATTTCACAGGCTGGCAATTATGGGTCTTACTCCGTCAGGAATGCAGCCCTTTGAACTTTCCGGCAGCTACGTTGTGTGTAACGGTGAAATCTACGGCTTTGAAAAACAGAGGGAAGCACTAAAAAAGAAGGGATATACCTTTGTAAGCGACAGCGATTGTGAGATACTGCTCCCGATGTACCGTGAATACGGTACGGCAATGTTTGCTATGCTTGATGCGGAATACGCTCTCATCATTTATGACGGTGATAAGGGTGAGTATATCGCGGCACGGGATCCCATCGGTATTAGACCGCTTTATTACGGGTATGACGGTGAAGGCGTAATCCTTTTTGCCAGTGAAGCGAAAAACCTTGTCGGTCTTACGAAAAAGATCTTGCCGTTTCCTCCCGGACACTACTATAAAGACGGTCGTTTCGAGTGCTATACCGATATCGCAAAGGTGGATAAGGTCTGTCAGGATGACCTTGAGTGCGTATGCCATCAGATTCACGACAAGCTGGTGGCAGGCGTGGAAAAGAGACTTATTGCCGATGCCAAGGTCGGATTTCTTCTTTCGGGCGGCTTGGACTCTTCGTTGGTGTGCGCAATCGCGCAGAAAAAGAGCGACGTGCCGATCAAGACCTTTGCCATCGGAATGAGTGAGGATGCTATCGACCTCAAATATGCAAAGCAGGTTGCCGATTACATTGGAAGCGATCATAAGGAGATCTATATGACGCCGGATGATGTGCTTTCCTCGCTTGAAACGGTCATTGCAATGCTTGGTACCTTTGATATAACGACGATCAGAGCCAGTATGGGAATGTATCTCATCTGCAAGGCGATCCACGAGCAGACCGATATTCGAGTTCTTCTCACGGGGGAGATTTCCGACGAGCTGTTTGGTTATAAATACACGGATTTTGCACCAAGTGCCGCCGAATTTCAAAAGGAGTCGGAGAAGAGGATCCGTGAGCTTCATATGTACGATGTGCTTCGTGCCGACCGTTGCATTTCGGTAAACTCTCTTGAAGCAAGAGTTCCGTTCGGTGATTTGGATTTTGTCAGATACGTTATGAGTATTGACCCCGAATTGAAGCTGAACAAGTACGGAAAAGGAAAGTATCTTTTACGCCACGCCTTTGAGGATGGTGATTATCTACCCGATTCGATTCTGTGGCGAGAGAAAGCTGCGTTCTCGGATGCGGTAGGACACTCAATGGTTGACTACTTAAAGGAATATGCCGAGAGTAAATACACTGACGCGGAATTTGAGGAAAGATGCAAAAAGTACAGACACGCAACGCCGTTTACCAAGGAATCGCTTTTGTATCGTGAGATATTTGAAAAGTATTATCTCGAACAATCTGAAATGATCGTCGCTTTCTGGATGCCCAACAAGGCGTGGAAGGGCTGCGACGTAAAGGATCCCTCTGCGCGAGTGCTCTCCAACTACGGAGCCAGCGGAGTATAATTGTATTGATTACGGCACGGATTTTTCCGTGTCGTTCATTTTTTCAATTTACAAAAACATTACATTCCCCGTACTTAACTATGGTAGTTGGAATTTTTCGGCTTTGGTATAATGATGGTGCAAAACAAAGAAAAGGAGATTCAAGAAAATGAAAAAGATTTTTGCACTCGTACTCACATTCGTACTCACCCTCTGCACCCTTGGTGCGCTCACCTCTTGCGGCGGAGCAAAGTTTGATGAAAACAAGAACATCAGCGTAGTTGCCCGCGAAGACGGCAGCGGAACCAAATCCGCATTTATGGAGATCATCGGTCTCAAGGGCAAGGCGGACGTTTCCGGCGTCATCATCGGCGCAAACACCGCAGCGGTCCTCAATGAAGTAAAGGGCAACCCCCTTGCAATTGGCTACGACAGCCTTGGCTACGTTACCGATGAAGTAAAAATGCTCAAGGTTGACGGTGTTGCAGCAACCGTAGAGAACGTTAAGAACGGCACATACAAGATTTCCCGTCCTCTTAACGTCGTATATCAGGAAAGCAAGGTTGCAAGCGAGGTTAATACTGCGTTCCTCACCTTCCTCCAGAGTTCCGATGCACAGAAGATCATCTCGGATAACGGATACGTTTCGACCAAGGACGGAGCGGTAGCATACACGGTTATTCCCGGACTTTCCGGTGAGATCAACATTTCCGGTTCCACCTCTCTCAAGCCCCTTATGGAAAAGCTTGCTGCTAAGTTTGAGACAGTACAGAGTGGCGTCAAGGTTACCGTTGGCGGCGGCGGAAGCGGCACAGGCTACAACGATGCAAAGAACGGTGTATCCGACTTCGGTATGATTTCCGAGACGTTCAAGACCGAAAAGGCAGAGAACTGCACCTACTACGAAGTTGCCAAGGACGGTATCGCAGTCATTGTCAATAAGGAGAACCCTCTTGATAACATCTCGATGGATGACCTCAAAAACATCTACAACGTAGATGCAGGCGATGCGGCTATCAAGGTTTGGGCAGACGTTACGAAGTAATATGAAAAATCTGTACGGATTTATAAACGCGAGAGAAAAGGTCATGCGCGGCGTGTTCCTTTTCTCCGCGATATTTTCCATTCTCGCGCTTGCGACGATTACGGTATTCCTCTTTATCAGCGGTGTGCCGTTTATTGCAAAGACGGGCTTTGCAAAATTCATATTCGGTAGTGATTGGGCGCCGCTTGCAGACACACCAAGCTATGGGATATTCCCGATGATCGTAGCTTCGCTATATGTTACAGCGCTTTCTGTTGTCATAGGAATCGGCATCGGACTTCTCACAGCGCTTGCGCTTTACAAGTTCTGTCCGAAAAGGCTTGTTGCTCCTATCAGACAAATGATCAATTTGCTTGCGGGTATTCCCTCGGTCATCTTTGGTCTGTTCGGTATGACAGTGATCGTACCCTTCGTCAGGGATTATCTTTCTCCGACAGGCGTGGGATACGGAATCTTTTCGGCGTCGATCGTTCTCGGTATTATGATTTTACCGACCATTGTCAGCGTGAGCCTTGATTCCTTGAACAGCGTTCCGAATACCTATTATGAGGGAGCTCTGGCTCTCGGCGCAACCAAAGAGCAGGCAACATTCAAGATCATGCTTCCCGCAGCCAAGAGCGGTATCCTTGCAGGCGTCGTTCTTGCCATCGGACGTGCGATTGGTGAAACGATGGCGGTGATCATGGTCATCGGCGGAAGCCCCGAGATGCCCGAGAGTCTGTTCCAAAGTGTAAGAACGCTGACCGCTAATATCGCAATGGGTGCTTTGGAGCTGAACGGAGATGCACTTTCCGCGCTGATCGCAACGGGAGTCGTGCTCTTTGTGTTCACGCTTATACTCAACGTGAGCTTCGGAATACTCAAGCGTGATAACGCAGATAAGAAAGAGAAAAAAGGGAAGCGAGGTACTGCAAAATGAGAAAAGCTTATTCGGCAATGAAATACGTTTGCATTGCGGCACTCGTCATATCCATGATCGCTCTTGTCGCCGTCGTTGCATACGTGCTGATAAACGGCGTTGATAAGCTTTCCCTAAATCTCGTTTTCGGAGAGTACACCGACAATGCGCCAACTGTTTTCCCGGCACTTGTGGGCACGCTCCAGCTCGTCTGTATTGCCGCGATTATCGCAGTTCCTATTGGAGTTGCAAGTGCAATATTCCTCGTTGAATATACAAACAACAAAGGTAAGTTTGTAAAGATCGTTCAGGTCGCTACCGAAACGCTTGCAGGTATTCCGAGTATCGTATACGGCCTATTCGGATATCTC
Source organism: uncultured Clostridia bacterium (assembly GCA_947367285.1). Taxonomy (GTDB): domain Bacteria; phylum Bacillota; class Clostridia; order Oscillospirales; family CAG-272; genus RGIG4608. The sequence goes on from CANBDB010000009.1 coordinate 21,891, forward strand.
ATATTCGTCGTTGCGTTCGGATGGGGATATTCAATGCTTGGCGGTGGAATCACGCTTGCCATTATGATACTTCCTACCATCGTAAGATCCACGCAGGAAAGCTTACTCTCCGTGCAGGGCGGACTTCGTGAGGGTGCTTATGCACTCGGAACCAGTAAAGTAAGAACCATTTTCAAGATCGTTCTTCCGTCAGCGGCAGGCGGTATCGTGACCGCAATTATCCTTGCAATCGGACGAGTCGTATCCGAGAGTGCCGTTTTGCTTCTTACCATCAATATGGTAGTCAATAAAGTTCCCGAAACGCTTATGTCACCGGGCACGAGCTTGGCTCTTGACATTTACTATTTTGCAAGCCACGGCTATCCCGATGAGGCGGCTGCTACGGCTGTCGTGCTTCTTATATTTGTTATGATACTGAATCTGCTCGCAGGCTTTATCGGCAATCTAATTAGAAAATCTACTTACGGAGATGCAAAATGAATGAATTTATAGGCAGCATGGATATCACCGCCAAGGGTTGTAACCTTTACTACGGTGATTTTCATGCTTTGAAAAATATAAACATAGAGATTCCCGAAAAACAGGTCACGGCTCTGATCGGACCTTCGGGATGCGGAAAATCTACTTTTCTTAAAATATTTAACAGAATGAATGACCTTGTGGAGGGCTGTCGTATCGAAGGCGAATACCGTATCGGCGGCGTTGACATCTTCGACAAGGAAACCGATGTGAACGTGCTTCGCAAGAACGTCGGTATGGTGTTTCAAAAGCCCAATCCATTCCCGATGAGCATTTACGATAATATCGCTTTTGCTCCGAGAACTTTCGGTATTACCAAAAAGAGCGAGCTTGACGAGATCGTAGAGCAGTCGCTTCGCCGTGCAAGCATTTGGGATGAGGTCAAGGACA
>CANBDB010000010.1 GCA_947367285.1 uncultured Clostridia bacterium
CTGCTTTTATATTGTAAATTTTCCATAAACTCCGGAATATCTATGGATTTGTTCCCATAAAGCCTTGGAATACAGGTAATTTTATGCTATAATATATTGTTAAAATGCAAATATATGCAATTTTAGTTAATAATTACTTTATATATACAGTTTTAGAAAGGAGCAAATGATGCTTGAACTTAAAAACGTGTCCTACGTCGTTAAGGATGAAAACGGCGCGGACAAGGAAATTATTAAGAACATCAATCTTAAAATAGACGAGCGTTTTGTGGCCATCACAGGTCCCAACGGCGGTGGCAAGTCAACGCTTGCGAAAATTATTGCAGGAATATATCAACCTACGGGCGGTCAAATTCTTTTTGACGGTGAGGATATCACAAATATGTCCATCACCGACCGCGCGAGACATGGAATAAGCTTTGCTTTCCAGCAGCCTGTTCGCTTTAAGGGACTTACAGTTAAGGACCTTATCACACTTGCTGCGGGCAAGCCCATCAGCGTTGCCGAAGCGTGCAACTATCTTGCCGAGGTAGGACTTTGCGCTCGCGACTACATCAACCGCGAGGTTAACGCATCTCTTTCCGGCGGTGAGCTCAAGAGAATTGAAATTGCGCTCATTATTGCGCGCTCAACAAAGCTCTCCGTATTTGACGAGCCCGAGGCGGGAATTGACCTTTGGAGCTTCAACAATCTCATTAAGGTGTTTGAGAGAATGCACGAAAAGACACACGGCTCAATTCTTATCATCTCCCACCAGGAGAGAATTTTGAATATTGCCGATAGAATTATAGTAATTGCCGACGGTGAGATCCGTGAGAGCGGTACGAAGGACGAGATTATGCCTTCAGTGCTTGGCTCGGGTGCGCCCTGCTCGGTTCTTACTGAAAACATATAAGGAGGCAGCTATGGATCAGATTAAAAAGAATTTGCTTATGCAGGTTGCCGACCTTCACACAGTTCCCGAGGGAGCTTACAACATCCGTGAAAACGGTGCGGCGGCAGGAAGAAAAACCACTGCCAATATCGACATCGTTTCAAAAACGGACAAGCCCGGTATTGACATTATCGTAAAGCCCGGCACAAAAAATGAAAGCATTCATATTCCCGTTATCATCAGTGAAAGCGGACTTAAGGATATGGTTTATAACGATTTCTATATCGGAGAGGGTGCGGACGTTACCATTATTGCAGGTTGTGGAATTCACAACTGCGGCGATCAGGACTCCGCGCACGACGGAATACATTCCTTCCACGTAGGCAAGGACGCGCGCGTTCGCTACGTTGAGCGCCACTACGGTGAGGAAGAGGGAACGGGTGAGAACATTATGAACCCGACCACAATTATTGAGATTGACGAGGGTGGCTATCTTGAGATGGAGACCACTCAAATTAAGGGCATTGACTCCACTATCCGTGACACTAGCGCGGTTGTTGGCAAGGGCGCAACTCTTATCGTTAAAGAGAAGATTATGACACACGGCAAGCAGCACGCGGAGACCAACTTCAACGTTGACCTCAACGGAGAGGGTGCAAGCACCAACGTTATTTCACGTTCCGTTGCGAAGGATAATTCCACTCAGACCTTCCTTTCGAAAATCAACGGTAATGCGGAGTGCTACGGACACACCGAGTGCGACGCCATCATTATGGACAACGCGAGTGTGCGCGCGATTCCTGAGATTACCGCAAACGATATAAATGCGTCCCTCATTCATGAGGCGGCTATCGGTAAAATTGCGGGAGAGCAGCTCATCAAGCTTATGACACTCGGTCTTACCGAGCAAGAGGCTGAGGAGCAGATTGTAAACGGATTTTTGAAGTAAGAGCTTTAATACTTGATACGTGCGATGGTTTTGTCTCGCTTTTTCAAAAGTGAGCGCTCCACGCGTAGTGGCGCGGCGCCGCGCAGGCGCTATCGGCATTTCTTTTTGTTAGCTTTTTCTTTGTGCCTATATTGGCAAAGAAAAAGCGACTAACGAGCTTTGCTATATAAATTTATGAGGTGTAATTCTATGAACAAGCTTATCGGTAATGCAATAGTAGGACAGTCCGGTGGACCAACAGCGGCAATAAACGCAACACTTGCGGGTGTTGTTCGCGGAGTGCTTGAAAATGTTCACAATGGCACAATACCCACTCTTTACGGAATGAGAAACGGTGTTGAGGGACTTCTTCGCGAGGATATAGTTAATCTCTCGGAGTTCTTTTCTGATGCGGAGAAAATCTCCATTTTGGAGCAAACACCTGCGGCAGTGCTCGGCTCTTGCCGTAAAAAGCTTCCCAAGATCAGCGAGGGAAGAGAGACCTACGAAACATTGATTGAAATTTTCAAAAAGTACGATATAAGATACTTTTTCTATATTGGCGGTAACGATTCTATGGATACCGTAGCCAAGCTCTCCGAATACACGAGGGAGTGCGACTATGAGATGCGTGTAATCGGTGTGCCCAAAACCATTGACAACGACCTCGTTGGCACTGACCACACTCCCGGTTTTGCGTCAGCGGCGAAGTATATCGCAACAACTGTTTCCGAGTGCATCCGCGACTGCGCGGTGTACACCACAAAGGCGGTTACCATTATTGAAATTATGGGACGCGACGCGGGATGGCTCACTGCGTCCTCGGGTATTGCCAAGGCATTTGGCGGCGACGTGCCCGACCTTATCTATCTCCCCGAGAGAGCTTTCAATAAGGAAGAGTACTTTGAGGATTTGAGAAAAATCCTTGATAAAAAGCCCAACGTTGTAGTTGCGGTAAGCGAGGGCATTCGCTTTGCTGACGGCACGTACGTTTGTGAGGGCTTTGGAATTGCGTCAACGGACGTTTTCGGACACAAGCAGCTCTCGGGTACGGGCAAGGCGCTTGAGGTTGCAACAAAGGCAGAGCTTGGTTGCAAGGTGCGTTCAGTTGAGCTTAATATCGTTCAAAGATGCGCTGGTCATATCGTTTCAAAAACCGATATTGACGAGAGCGTGCTTGTTGGAAAGAGCGCAGTTCGTGCGGCAAGTGAGGGTGTGACAAGACAGATGATGACTATCGAAAGAGTCAGCACCGAGCCTTATGCGGTAGAAATATCCCACCGCGACGTTTCCGAGATTGCCAACAAGGTAAAGCACGTTCCAAGTGAATTTATAAACGAAAGAGGAAACACCGTTACCGACGAGTGCGCACGCTACTTGCTTCCTTTAATTCAAGGCGAGCTTGACGTGAAGTACGAGAACGGAATCCCGAGGCATATTATTATATGAAGATAAAGCAATCGCAAATCAATCCTTTTCCCAATAGTGATAGCAACAAAAGATACTATACCTATGATTATTTTTTGAAGCGTACGTATGGGGGGAAGTGTGCGAAAATTCCGCTTGATGCAGGCTTTTCGTGCCCGAATATGGACGGAAAATGCGGCATTGGGGGATGCATATATTGCTCCTCGCGCGGAAGCGGAGATTTTGCCGCGAGTGCGGCTTTACCCATTGCGGAACAGTATGAAATTACGCGCGCCAAACTCTCGAAAAAGTGGAGTGTGGAGCGCACCATTCCTTACTTTCAGGCGCGTACGAATACATACGCGCCGCTTGACGTTATCAAGGAAAAGTTCGAGGCGGCGCTCGAATGTGATGGCGTGGTTGCCATGAACGTTGCAACGCGTGCGGATTGCTTGCCCGATGACGTGGTGGAGTATCTTTCCGAGCTTGCAGAGAGGGTTGACCTTACGGTTGAGCTTGGACTTCAAACCGTTCACGACAGTACGGCGGAGCTTATAAATCGAGGTCATACTTATGCGCAGTTTGTGGAAGGTTATGAAAAATTGCGACGCGCTAATCCTAAAATTCGCATATGTGTTCACATCATTTTCGGTCTTCCGACTGAAACTGACGAGATGATGATGCAAACCGCCAAGGTGGTGGGGAAGCTCCTTCCCGATATGGTAAAAATACATCTTTTGCACGTTATTCGTGAAACTGAGCTTGCAAAGTGGTACGAAAGTGGGGAATACATACCTCTTGAGCGCGAGCGATATATTTCGCTCGTTGCCAATGCTTTGCAGTATTTTTCATCGGACACTGTTATCGCACGTTTGACGGGCGACGGTGTGGGAGAAGACCTTCTTGCACCCGATTGGTCACGCAAGAAAACAACCGTTATCAACGATATTGACAAATACCTCTTTGCCAACGATATGTGGCAGGGAAAACTGTTTGAATAATGAAAAGACAGGGAATCAGACCCTGTCTTTTTTATTATCAGTATAATCTCGCTATTTACTTGCATACTATATTATAGCGACCATAAAAGGGAGGTATTATATGAATCCATTTAAAGAAAAGGGGCTCGCGCCTGAAAAAGCATTACAAAACTGGTGTGAGATGTACCCCGAATCCTACAACAAAAAGACCGTTGACCCATACACAAAAACGCGCATCATACTTATGAACGGAACGGAATTTGAGGCGAACTGGTTCTCGCATCAATTTGCGCGCCACTGTGGCGATAACGATCTCCGCCGTGAGCTTGCACTTACCCGAGAGGTTGAAAAGCAGCAGCAGCTTAAAATTTCGCTTTTAAAGCCCGAAAACGAGAGTATCCTCGAGCACACGATTGGCTACGAACAGCTTGCCGTTGACCTTACCGCTGAACTTGCAAAGAGGGAAAAGGATTGCAACGTGAAGCGCGCGCTCGATTTTGCGCTACTTGAGGACTTCGACCACCTATATCGCTACTCGAATTTGCTTGATATGACCGAGGGCACATCTCCCGAATTTTTGGTTGGCAGGTACACCGAAATCATGCCCGGAAGACCCACGATTTCACACCACCGCCATCCTTTTGACAACGTGAGAAAAAGCATAAATTCAAAGCTTGCCGATGTTCAGACCGTGCTCGACACAATGATAATCACAGCCGCTGAGCAGCAAACTATGAATTACTATATGAACGTTACGAATTTTGCTTACAATGACCTCGCAAGAAAGCTCTACCAGGAGATCGCGCTCGTTGAGGAAGAGCACGTTACGCACTATGAGTCACTTATGGATCCCAATGCTACTTGGCTTGAGATGCTCCTGTGGCACGAATACTGCGAATGTTATCTCTACTGGTCCTGCTATATGACCGAGAGCGATCCCTGCATTAAAAAGCTTTGGGATCTTCACCTTTGCACCGAAATCGGACACTTGCACAAGGCGTGCGAATTGCTCGAAAAATATGAGGGCAAATCCTGGGAGCAGGTTATTCCTTGCGGAGATTTCCCGGCACCGATTTCGCTTCATTCGAATATAGAGTATGTTCGTGATGTTCTTTGCAACACGGTGCAGTACACCACGGGCAAAGACAACAACTACGAAAGAGTGGAGTGCCTGCCCACTGATGCCAATTTCTTCCGCTTCCAAAAGATAACCAATCCCACTCCGGATATCGTTGCGTCCCACAATGTTATAGACACATACTTGCGCCGTCATCGTACCGATTATCGCTTTGAGGTGGCTGAAAATCCCATTCCCGCGCTTAGAAATCGCAGATGCGACAACACTGACGTAGGGCGCGTTCCCCACGCGGCTGACTCTACGGACTTCAAATGTAACTAAAAAACGTTAAAAAAGCTAATAAAACCGCCATTTTTCGAAAAATGGCGGTTTTTGTTCGTTTATATCAAAGTTTACAAAAAATAAATGATTTATTTACAAAAAATTAATAAATTTTTATGATAAAATTTCGAAAAAACTATTGCATTTTGGGCACATATATAGTATAATAGTGATGCTTAGTGGAGCAAAATCCCACGAAAGTGCCTAAAGGTGGTGAATTTTAGGATTTACTACCGACTTTGAGAAAGGAGTTAAGCTATGTTATCAAACAACTTTAGACATAACGTTGATGCTAAAAATCGTCTCTTTGTGCCTGCTAAATACAGGGAAGAGCTTGGCGAAACATTTGTGGTTTCACAAAGCATCCGCGGCAATTATCTCAAGATATATTCCCACGCTGAATGGGAAAAATACATAGCCCCCATTAAGCTCCTCCCCAGAAAGACCAGTGAAGAGGCACTCCGCTTCCTCATCGGTAATTCCATTGAGGTTTCCCCCGACGGACAGGGAAGAATCATTCTCCCCTCATCAATGCTTCAGTTTGCATCCATCACCAAGGGAACCGTTATTATCGGTTGCGGTGATTATGCTGAAATTTGGGCGGAGGAATCCTACGAGAACAATCAGGCAGAGCAGGATATGGAAGCTATGAGAGCTGCTCTTGAAGATTGCGGACTTTAATTATGGGTGAATTTTCACATTTTTCGGTACTCCTTGGTGAGTGCATAGAAAATTTAAATATAAAACCCGACGGCATCTACGTTGACGGCACGGCGGGTGGCGCGGGACATTCAAGCAAGATTGCTGAACGTCTTGGCGAGGGCGGCTTACTCATTCCCATTGATCAGGATGAGGATGCGATAAAGGTTATAACCGAGCGCCTTGCTCCCTACGGTGACAAGGTGAAGATCGTAAGAGATAATTTCTCCAACATCAAGCGAGTTCTTGATGAGCTTGAGGTTGACAAAATCGACGGTTTGCTCCTTGACCTTGGAGTTTCGTCCTACCAGCTCGATACGGCTGAAAGAGGATTTTCCTACATGGCAAATGCTCCTCTTGATATGAGAATGGACAATAGAGCCGCGAGAAGCGCTTACACGGTGCTTAACGAATATAGCGCTGACGAGCTCAAGAAAATCATCTACGATTTCGGTGAAGAGAGATTCGCTCCGAAAATCGTTGCAGGAATCATCAAGGCGAGAGAAAAAGCTCCCATTGAAACAACGGGTGAGCTTGTTGAAATCATAAAGAACTCAATTCCATCCTTTGCAAGACGCGAGGAGCTGAGCTCCGTTAAGAGAGTATTTCAAGCGGTGCGAATTGAAGTTAACAAAGAGCTTGATATTATCGCTCCCACGATTGAGGCGGCGGTGAGCAAAATGAATGAGGGCGGAAGAATTGTGATAATCACATTCCACTCGCTCGAGGACAGAATTGTAAAGCAAACGTTCAATCAGCTTGCAAGCGGTTGCACTTGCCCCAAGGATTTTCCTGTTTGTGTTTGCGGCAACAAGCCAAAAATCAAGATACTCACTAAAAAGCCAATACTTCCGAGCGAAGCCGAGCTTGCCGTGAACTCACGAAGCAAGAGCGCAAAACTCAGGGTTGCGGAGAAAATATAAACGGAAGGAATTTTCGCGATGAAAAAAGTTCAAAGAAGTGCAAAGCAAGACACCGCGCTTGATGAGCTTTATAAAAGATATGAAGATCGTGGAAATAACTACAACAAAAGTCCTGAATACGCGGAGCAAGAATCAAGGGCGCTTTTGACAAGAAGCGAGGCGCCGAAATCTTACCGAGTAGTTGGCGGTACTGATCTTAAAAAGTATAAGAGCGGTGTATCGGTCTCGGGAAGGTACATGACCGAAGGCGACTTCGCTACTTACTACCGTGCAAACAGGGACTACACTCCCGACTCAAGCGCCTCGCTTGATGAGGCAGTTGTGCTCGACGGCATAGACCGCGAACGATATAAAAATAAAAATAAGATAAATAATAATAAAATGGATAGAAAAGACGTTAAAGCACAGCTTATAGCCGAGGCACAAAGAGCAAATCCTAAAGATCTTGGCTCGAGAGTGGAAAAGAAGGTTGCAAAGCCTCGGGCGGAGCACAAAAAAGCGTCAAAGGTTAAAGAGGCGGCAAGGGTTGCGGCAAATACCTGGATTCCTCTTGATGAAAGAAACACTGAAAAATGCGTTGAGGGCAAGAAAACAAAAATGCCCACGGGCGCAATTCTTGCAATCCTCGTAATTGCGTTCTCACTGCTTTTGATAGTCGCAAGCTCGATGCTGCTCAGCTCGGCTCGACTTGAGCAAAGCGAGATCAAGGAAAACATTGGTGAGCTTGAAGCTGAGGTTGATAAGCTTCAAGATGACCTCGACAAGAAAAACGAGGATGCGGATATAGAAATTTTTGCTAAGGAAGAGCTTGGCATGATAGGTCAGGAACATGTCAATGCAGAATATATAGATAGTAATAAAGCTGATGGGGTTCAAAAACACGAGAATGATGAATTCTCCTTTGCATCACTCATCAAATGGTTTTTTGGTTTCCTGAGATAAAAAATCATAAATTTTGCCTTTTTTGAATAATATGAAAAAGGCAGATTTCTTTCCATTTGCCACACTTGAAAAACGGTGAAGAGCAAGCCTTCCGCCTTTCGTGGAGGTTAGGTGTACGGCGCGGAGTAAAAGCAGCGGCCCATTTGCTTGATCCCGGCTCTCACCGTTTATTTTTCGTAAGGAAAGAAAGTTGGTAGAAAAGAAAGAGGAGCGTGATGATATGAATAACGAATCCATTAGTCACGAAAGATTGAAAAGAGCGACTACGGTCCTTGTCGGAATATTGCTTGTGTTTTCGATATTACTTGGCAGGATCTTCTGGATACAAACGGTCGACTTTGACCGATATCTGCAAAAGGTAATAGATCAAATGACAACGCAAAGCACTGTGAATGCCGAGCGAGGCGCGATCTATGACCGAAACGGCAATCCACTTGCCACAAATATTACAACATATAGAATCTTTATCTCCCCCTCATCAATCCTTTCAAATCAAAAAGAAGCAAATGAGGAAGGCGAAAAGGTAAATTATGCCGAGCATATATCGGAGGGGCTATCCTCGATACTCGGGCTTGATTACGAATCGGTATATAAACAAACTACGTATACTAAATATCTCGACAGAACGATTGCCAAAAACGTTATGGACGAAAAGGCTGACGAGGTTCGAGCGTTCATTGACGATAACGGCTATCACGATATGATATATCTCCAGGCGACAAGCACGAGATATTATCCCGGATATGAGCTGGCTTCCTCGGTTATTGGTTTTACGAATGCCGACGGAGATGGTGTTTACGGACTCGAATCCTATTATGATGATATCCTTGCAGGAACGGACGGTTATTACGTTACCGCGAGAGACTCATTTGGAAATGAGCTTCCGTATGAATATGAAAGCTACATTCCCGCACAAAACGGCGGAAATCTTACAACCACGATAGATTCTTATATACAGAGCGCTCTTGAAGAGCAGCTCCTCGCTACAGTTGCCGAGTGCGGTGCAAAGAACCGTGCCTGCGGTATTGTAGTAAATGTAAAAACCGGTGCGATACTTGCTATGGCAACCGTTCCCGGATTTGATCTTAACAATCCTCGAACATTGAATGATTATTATTCCGATTTCCTTAAAGAAGACGGATATGCCCAGGGCAGTGAAGAGTACAACGCGGCATACAACGAGTATCTCCTCGAAATGTGGAGAAACAAGGCGGTGTCGGACTCCTACATTCCGGGTTCAACGTTCAAGGTTATCTCCTCCTCCGCGGCTCTTACCGAAAACAAGGTAAAGCTTGAGGGTGACAAAGTATACTGCGGCGGTTCGCTCCATCTCTACGGTCACACAATTCATTGTCACAAGACCGAGGGACACGGAATTCTCAGCTTTGCTGAGGGACTTGTGCAATCCTGCAACGTATGGTTCATGACCATAGGCGAGCGACTCGGCATCACAAAATTTTATGATTATTTCAAGGCATTCGGCTATCTCGAAAAAACGGGTATCGACCTTCCTGCCGAGGGCGGAAGCGTTATAAAAACTCAAAACGAGATGACAGCGCTTGACCTTGCGATATATACTTTTGGTCAAAACTTCAATATCACTCCCATTCAGCATATGATGGCAATAGCCGCGGTTGCAAACGGCGGATATCTGATTGAGCCCTACCTTGTAGAGCAAATTACTGACAAGGACGGAAACGTTACTTATCAACACGAAGTCGAAACAAAACGTCAGGTTATCAGTCAAGACGTTTGCGAAAAGCTTGGAATCATCCTTGAAGAGGGTGTTTCGGGTGACGGCGGTGCTAAAAACGTTTACGTTGCGGGCTACAAGATAGCCGCAAAAACGGGAACGAGTGAAAAGAAGGGAACTGACATAAGAGTTGAGGGCGTTGAGCCTTATATTTGCTCCTGCGTTGCTTTTGCTCCTGCGGATGACCCCGAAATTGCAGTTCTTATAATGGTTGACGAACCAAGTAAGGGTGTGCTTTACGGAAGCGTAATTGCTGCTCCTTATATGGGCGCTATCATGGAAACGGTTTTGCCCTATATCGGTGTTGAAAAGGATGTTTCCGAGGACAATAGCGTTAAGGTTCCTTACCTTACGGGAATGTCACTTGAGGATGCAATTCTTCAAGCCGAGTCCTTTGAATACGAGGTTATCGTAAAGGGCGATGGCGACTATGTAACGAGTCAAATCCCACGCGGAAGCACTACGATTGATAGAACAAACAAGGTAATCACACTTTATACCGGAAATGCAAAAGAGGAAGACAGCGTTACGGTGCCCGACCTTATCGGAAAGACTGCATTCGCTGCCAACCAAATGCTGATAAATTCTAAACTGAATATTTGTATTGAAGGTACTGATAACTATATGAGTGGCTCGGGCGCGATAGTCGTCATGCAGTCGATTCCTGCAGGCACTAAGGTGTCACCCGGAACGGTAGTAACAGTTACTTACAGATATTTAGACCCTGATGAATAAAAGGAAGTTGAAAAAAAGTAATCTTTCAGGAGAGCTTTTATGAAACTTCTTGACATTTGCACAAAAGCAAAAATCAATTGCCCCGATCATCTTTCAAGTCTTGATGTAAAGGGAATTACCTCAAACTCAAGAGATGTGAAGGAAGGATACATCTTCTTCTGCCTTGAGGGAACGAAGGTTGACGGTCACCGTTACATAGATGATGCGCTGTTGCGAGGCGCGTGCTGTGTGGTGATTGAAAATGAAAAATATGCCTGTGAGAAAGCATTAAAGGTGCCTTCCACAAGGGTGGTTCTTGCAAATATGATGAACGTATTTTGCGGTGAGCCAACAAAAAAGCTTAAATTTATCGGTGTTACGGGAACGAATGGTAAAACAAGCGTTACCGAAATGCTGAAAAATATATTTACTCATGCAAAAATATCTTGTGCGACTGTCGGAACACTGAATAGTTCGTCCTTTTCTCCAAATTCCGACGGTAGCACGGCAAATTTCACAACGCCCGATCCTGAGGAGCTATATCCTCAGCTCCAAAGGATCTCGGACGCTGGAATTGAGTACGTGGTTATGGAAACGACCTCACACGCGCTAAAGCTTGATAAACTCGCACCAATCAATTTTGAAATTGGAATTTTTACCAATCTTACCGAGGATCACCTCGATTTCCATCACACGATGGAAGATTATTTCAAATCCAAGCTTCGCTTATTTAATAAGTGCAAGATTGGAATAATAAATGTTGATGACGATTCGGGCAAGAAAATAAAAAATCTTGCACCGTGTAAAATAAAGAGCTGCTCGATGGAGCAAAAAGCCGATTTCTTTGCCGAAGATATAAAAAATCTTGGCGAGGACGGAACACAATACGCAATAAGATACGGAAACACAAAAATTCCGATCGCGTGCAAGGTTCCGGGGCAATTTTCAGTTATGAATTCAATGCAAGCCTGCGCCGCGGCGCTTGTGCTTGGTTTAGATAGAAAAATTATAGATAGCTCCTTTAATGATTTTTTTGGAGTCTGCGGTCGGCTCGAGAGAGTTTTGCTTCCGCCAGAATGTGAGTTTTCGGTGTATATCGATTACGCTCACACCCCCGACGCACTGCAAAAATTGCTTGAAACCGTGAACGGTTTTAAGGGTAGTGAGCAAAGAGTGGTCTTACTCTTTGGTTGCGGCGGCGACAGGGAACAGGAAAAAAGAAAAATTATGGGAAGTATCGCAACGCGGCTCGCTGATTTCACGGTTGTGACGAGTGACAATCCGCGAAGCGAAGAACCCACTGATATTATTAATCAAATTCTTATGGGAATTGATGAGGGCGCAAGCCTTGCGGTCATTCCCGAAAGAAAAAGAGCTATCGAATATGCGATAGCAACTGTCAAGCGAGGCGACATCATAGTGCTTGCGGGCAAGGGACACGAAAAATATGAAATTAATGCAAACGGAAGATTTCCATTTGATGAAAGGGAAGTTATCCGTAAGACAATAGAAAAATACTACGAAAGGAAGAAATGAGTTATGAAGATTAAGCTTGGTCTTGGACGTCTTACAGCTGATAAGGTAGCGCAGATTTGTGGCGGTACTCTCTATACTGTTGCGTGCGAGAATAAGGTTCTTTTTGAAACAGTTTGCACCGACTCACGCGAGGCTGATAACACATCTATGTTCGTTGCAATCCGTGGCGAGCGCGTTGACGGTCACTCATATATTTCCAACGTAGTTAAGCAGGGTTGCCGTTGCGTTATCGCTGAAAGAGTACCCCTTGACGTTAAGGGTATTGCGGTAATTCTTGTTCAGGATTCCATTCGCGCTATCCGTGATATCGCGGAATACGTAAAGAGCCAGGTTGAGGTAAAGACAGTTGCTATCACCGGTTCTGTTGGTAAGACAACAACAAAGGAATTTATTTCCGCAGTTCTTGATAGAAAATACAATCTTTACAAAACTGAGGGTAACTTCAACTCCACAATCGGTATGCCCATGAGCATGCTTGAGCTTAGCCAGAGAAACGACGCGGCTGTATTCGAGATGGGTATGAGCGGTCTTGGTGAGATCGAGTATATGAGCGAAGCGGCAAAGCCCGACGTTGCAGTTATCACAAATATCGGTTCTTCACACCTTGAGGCACTTGGCTCAAGAGAGAATATTTGTCGCGCTAAGATGGAGATCACTGCAGGTCTCCGTGATGGCGGTACACTCTTCCTTAACGGCGACGAGCCCCTTCTTGCAGGTCACGAGAGCGCTAGATACAACACTCTCTACTTTGGTATGAAGAATGAGGAATGTGATTATTTCGCAGGAAATATCAGAAACACCGAGAGCGGTCTTATGTTCGATATGAGAACTCCCGATGCTGAATATAAAAATATTGAAATCAATCTTGCAGGTGCACATAACGTTTACAATGCAATGGCGGCTTTCACAGTTGGTCTTAAGATGAATCTTACTGAGGAGCAAATCCGTGAGGGTCTCCTTTCCTACAAGGCTGCTAAGATGCGTCAGAACATTTATGAGATCGGCGGTGTAACCGTTATCGAGGACTGCTACAATGCAAGCCCCGAGTCCATGAATGCCGCTATCAACGTGCTTGGCGATACTGCTAAGGCTCGTGGCGGTAGAATGATCGCACTCCTTGGCGACATGAGAGAGCTTGGTACAACAAGCCCCGCGCTTCACGCAGGTGTTGGCTCATATCTTGCTGAGAAGCATGCCGACTTCCTCTTCACATACGGTGAGCTTTCTTCCAAGAACCTTGCCGATGGTGCAGTTAAGAACGGCATGAGCGAAAAGCAGATCTTTAGAAATCCCACAACTGATGCTGAAAGCGTTGGTAAAAAGATTCTTTCCGTGCTTCAGTCCGGTGACGTACTTCTCGTAAAGGCAAGCCGTGGTCTTGCTGCGGAAAACGTACTCAATTACGTTAAGGCACAATTGGTTTAATTTCAGAGGATAAAAAATGATTATTGAGTTTATTTTAGTAGCCGTTGCCGTATTCTTTCTTTCGGTATTACTCGAAAAGCTCATAATTCCAATATTGAAAAGCCACAAGGTTGGTCAAAAGATACTTGAGATCGGCCCGCGTTGGCACGCAAATAAAGCAGGTACACCCACAATGGGCGGCATCTGCTTTATTATGGCAATTTTGGCGGTTATGGCAGTGGTTGCGATTATTACAGCCATCAACGGTAAGAGCAGGGAGCTTATCCCCTTGGCACTGGCACTCGGCCTTGCTACCCTTAACGGTATGATTGGATTTTTTGACGATTACACAAAGCTCGTCAAAAAGCAAAACGAGGGATTTACACCCATTCAGAAGATAGTTCTTCAGTCCCTTGTCGCAATTCTTTATTTAATCTCTATGTCCGCGACCGACAATATCAACACGGCGCTTCACATTCCTTTTACAAGCGTTTCCCTTGAGCTTGGCTTGTTCTATTACGTATTCGCCTTCGTGCTCATAATCGGATTTGTGAACAGCGTGAACCTCACTGACGGAATCGACGGACTTGCAAGCTCGGTAACCCTTATTGTTGGCGCATTTTTCAGCGTTATGGGCTTTACAACGGGCAATAGAACTCTCGTTCTCCTCGGTGCAGCGGCAGTAGGCGCTACACTTGGATTTTTGGTGTACAATTTCTATCCTGCAAGAGTTTTCATGGGCGACACGGGTTCGCTGTTCTTGGGCGGCTTGGTTGTCGGTATGACATTTGTACTTGATGAGCCAATGATCATCTTCCTTGTGGGAATCATATATCTAACTGAAGCATTCTCCGACATTATTCAGGTTGGAGTTTATAAGATCTCGGGAAGAAAAATTCGAGTATTTAAGATGGCACCGATCCACCATCATTTTGAAAAATGCGGTTGGAGCGAGATTAAAGTGGTTGCAGTATTTTCACTTGTAACTTTGATTTTTTGTATCATAGCATTTTTCGGAATTTAGATTTTTGGGGGTAAGGTATGGAAAATAATAAGAGAATAAACGATACCAAAGCCTCGGAAAAGAAAAGCATTAGAAATCAAATAAATGAATATATGGAATCAAGGCGTGAGCGCGCCTATGCCGATACTGAGGCATCCTCGCGCGCCATCTCGCCCGACTCCGTCCCTGCAGGTGCAGGGAATAGAGGTGAAACGGTTATATACAGGAATGGCGTGGATACGCGATTTCTCGTTTATGTAATCGTTTTACTTTGTTTTGGGGCAGTTATGTCCTTTAGCGCGAGCTACGTTTACGCGGAGCAAAAGTATGACGATCCCACGCATTTCATCGTGAGATACGTTATTTTTGCTGTGGCTGCAATAGTAATAACTACGCCCTTTGTACTCTTGGCAAAGCCCTGGTTTTGGAAGTGCTTTGGTACGGTTACATATATCGGCTCGGCATTTTTGCTCCTTCTCGTTTTGCTCCCGATATTCAGCTGGAGTGCAGGTGGTGCGCAAAGATGGATCGACCTTGGTTTTATAACCATTCAGCCCTCTGAAATTGCAAAAACGGGCGTTGTAATGATGCTCGCATTCTATATGTCCAAGTATGACAAGCAAATCACCACCGTAAAGGTGGGAAATTCCGATTTCAAGTACGGAGTTTTTTATCCCGCGCTCATTTTTGGTGCGATTTGTATGCTCGTCGCACTTGAAAAGCACATTTCGGGACTTATGATAATTGGTATGATAGGTATTGCCGTTATGTATATGGGTGGAACGAGAACAAAGTGGATATTCCTCATTATTGGTGCAATAGCTGTTGCAGGATGCCTTTTGATTCTTGTTTCGGATTATGCTCAAGATCGAGTTAACACATGGTTGAATATTGACAAGGTTGACCCGCTCGGCTCGGCTTGGCAAACGCTTCAGGGCCTTTATGCGATCGGCTCGGGCGGACTTTTCGGAGTAGGTCTTGGAAATAGCCGTCAAAAATACGGATACGTTTCGCAGCCGCAAAACGACTTTGTATTTACAATTATTTGTGAGGAGCTCGGCTTCTTTGGCGCGGCACTTGTTGTGGTGATGTTCTCACTCCTTGTAATCCGTGGCTTCAAAATCGCGGCAAGAAGCCCCGATAAGTACACCTCGCTCCTTGTATTCGGACTCACCTTCAAGGTGGCGCTTCAAACGATACTTAATATCGCAGTAGTTACGAATTCAATGCCCAATACGGGTATTTCGCTCCCATTCTTCAGCTCGGGCGGAACGTCCCTCGCGCTTCAAATATTTGAAATGGGAATTATACTTAATATTTCTAGATTTAGTACAGTTAAGAAAGGATAACAATATGAGAGTTTTAATGACGGGTGGCGGTACTGCGGGACATATCAATCCTGCGCTTGCCATTGCTGACACTATAAAGAAAAATGATCCGGACGCGGTTATTGAATTCGTTGGTACGGAGAAGGGACTTGAAAAATCCCTTGTTAAAAAGGCTGGATATAAGCTTCATTTCGTAGAAATTATGGGTATTAGTCGCTCGCTTTCCTTGCAAAACGTTAAAGCGGCGATGCTTATGATAAAATCACAGTTCCAAGCAAAGAAGATAATCAAAGAATTTAAGCCCGATATAGTTATCGGAACGGGCGGATACGTTTGCTGGCCCGCGCTCCGCGTTGCCTCAAAGATGGGTATTCCCACCGTTGCTCATGAGTCAAATGCGCGCCCCGGTCTTGCGATAAAGCAGCTTCAAGGCTCTCTCGACAAAATTCTTGTGAATTTCAAGGATACTGAAAAGTATATCAAGAATAAAAATCACGTTGTTCACGTTGGCAATCCTTTGCGTGGTGGCTTTGGTGGATACGATTATGCGAAGGCAAGGGAAAAGCTCGGTATTGCAGAAGATAAGGTTTACGTGCTTGCTTTCGGCGGTAGTCTTGGAGCTCAAACCATTAACGATAGAACCTTTGAATATATGAAAAATCACCTTCGTGGAAACGAAAGAGTGGTTTGCCATCTTTGCACAGGTAGAAATTACTTCAAGGAATTTACTGAAATGTACAACAAAGCAGGACTTAACAACTGCGAGAACCTCATGCTTCTTGAGTACATTCACGATATGCACGTGAGAATGAGCGCAGCGGACGTTATTATTTGCCGTGCGGGTGCTATGACCATCTCCGAGCTTGCTGTGATGAAGAAGGCATGCCTTATGATTCCGTCTCCCAACGTGGTTGACAATCATCAGTACAAAAATGCCAAGGTTCTTGCTGATGCCGACGCGGTGGTAATGGTTCAGGAATCCGAGCTCAATTCCGATGTGTTTGCGCTTAATCTCCGTGAGCTTATCACAAATAGCGATAAGAGAGAATTGCTCGCTGAGAATATTGGCAGCTTTGCAAACCATGATGCAAACAAGGTTATTTATAACGAGATTTTGAATCTTGTTGACAAAAAATAATTATGAATGAAAATAAACTATCAAGAATTGGCGAGATGTTGAATGGCACAGGATGGCAAAAAACTCTTGCCATCTTGTGTATAATTCTTGCTATTCTACTCGTGCTCGGCATTGTGGTATCACTCGTGCTCTTGCTCTTTCCGGTAACTGAAATTGAGATCTTGGGCGATAGTAGATACACCTATAATGAGATCATAGAAGCATCCGGAATTAAAGAGGGAAGCAGGCTTTACTATATCAATGAGAATAGGGCGGAAAAGTTGCTTCTTGAACGATATCCATATCTTGAAAATGTTGAGATTAATTCATACTTCCCGAATAGAGTTGTGATTGAAATCACTCAATTTAAGGAAATTTATCTTCTCGCACACGAGAATGGATTTTGTTACGTTAATGCGGATTTTGAGATACTTGAAATTGCCCAAACTGCTCCCGAAGTTGCAGTTCTAAACTGTATATATATCAAGTTGGAAAATCCTGTTTCCGGACAAGTTGGGGACATCCTTTCGGGAGATGATATAGGCAGGGCGGACGAGCTTATTGGGCACTTGAAAAATCACGGCTTTTACAGTTATTTGAGCCTTGTTGATGTTGCAGATAGATTTAATCTTTCCTTCGTTATTTCCAAAAAGCACAAGCTTATAATTGGCGCTATGACCGATATTGAGGACAAGATTTTTGCCTGCTATCAGGTATGCTTTTCCGAACATTTTAAAAAGGATCAAAGCTCGATTATTAACGCGACCGATAAAAGAAACGTGTTTTTAAGACACGTCAGTGAAGAAAGCATCCTCGAGGAGTTCGATTTTGGCAAAAAATAATAAAAAAATGCTAAAATTTTATAAAAAATATTAAAAAACTATTGCTTTTATTATAAAAATATATTATTATATATATTGGACGAACTTCTACAATATTGTGAAATTTGGAGGATATTATAATGATTTTTGAACATGACGACAGCATGAGCAGTGGCGTTAATATTAAGGTTATTGGTGTCGGCGGCGGCGGTAACAACGCAGTTAACCGTATGATCAATACTAACATCAGAGGCGTTGAGTTTATTGCTATCAACACAGACAGACAGGCACTTAAGAGAAGTGATGCATCTGTTCAGCTCGTTATCGGTGAAAAGGTAACAAAGGGCTTTGGCGCAGGTGCTAACCCCGTTATCGGTACTCGCTCCGCTGAGGAATCTGTTGACGATATTAAGAACCTTCTTGCAGGCGCAGATATGTGCTTCATTACTGCAGGTATGGGCGGTGGCACAGGTACAGGTGCGGCTCCCGTAGTTGCAAGAATCGCAAGAGAGATGGACATTCTTACAGTTGCTATCGTAACTAAGCCCTTCGCTTTTGAGGGTACAAGAAGAATGAATCAGGCTGAAGACGGTATTGCCGCTCTTTCTTCCTACGTTGACGCTCTCGTTGTTATTCCTAACGAACGTCTTAAACAGACAAGCGATACAAGAATTACTCTCGCTAATGCTTTTGAGGCTGCTGACGACGTTCTTCGTCGCGGTGTACAGAGCATTTCCGAGCTTATTAATGTTTCCGCATTCATCAACCTTGACTTTGCAGACGTTACATCAGTAATGAAGAATGCAGGTTACGCTCACATGGGTGTTGGTAACGCAACAGGTAAGGACAAGGCTGAGCTTGCTGCTAAGGCTGCTATCTCCAGTCCTCTTCTTGAAACATCCATTAAGGGTGCTTCCGGTGTACTTATCAGCATTACAGCTTCTCCCGACGTTGGACTTGAGGACGTTGACGTTGCTTCTACAATGATCGCAGCTGAAGCTAATCCCGATGCTAACGTTATCTGGGGTGTTGCATTTGATCCCGAGATTGAGGATGAAATGAGAATTACTATCATCGCTACAGGCTTTGAAAAGAAGTTTGAGGATGAAGCAGCTCAGGTTACAAAGAAGGTTGAAGCAAAGAAGGTTGAAAAGAAGGAAGAAAAGGTTGACGATTCCGACGACCTTGACTTCGACAACATCTTTGGCGCATTCAAGAGAAGATAATCATTTTACATAAAAAATCGCTCACCACGGTGAGCGATTTTTTCGTATCCGCATATAATGTAATGATAACACAATTAAAGGAGTTTGACTATGGATAAACATTCTTACAATGAGCATATATGCAACAATATGAGATACCACCGGGAACACGGTGTGTGCGGTCATAATGACGTAGGACACGGTGCGTGCAGTCATAATGACGTAGGACACGGTGTGTGCAGTCATAATGACGTTGGATATGGAATATGCGGCAACAACAATAACAATTATGCGCAAAACGATAGGCGCTATGATTTCCAGGGCAATACAATGCCACCTGTATATGACGACAAATATTATTATGATAGATGTGATTTGAGATGCAAGAACGAGCACGGCGGAGAGGTGTTCGTGACAAGCGTTGGCAAAGCGGCAATAAAAAACACTGATTTTAGGAATAGCTATTGGACGGGAAGATATTTGCAAATGACTCTTATGTCACTGGGCTGCGGAGAGGACATAGGAGTTGAGTGTCACGACGATACTGACCAATATATTAGAGTGGAGCGCGGTAATGGGCTAATTACAACGGGCAACTCCCACGATTGCATGTGGAACAAAAAGCGACTTTGTGAGGGGGATAGTGTGTTCATTCCCGCAGGAACTTGGCACAATATCACAAATTGCGGCAGGGGAACGCTTAAGCTTTCATCGATCTACGCGCCACCCCATCACCCGAAGTGCACTGTAGAAAAGCATAAATAAAAAACAAAAGGCGTTCAAATGAACGCCTTTTTTATTAAATTGCAAGCCACTGAGAAATGGGAGTCAGGTCAACTACGATTCCCACAAGTACGGAAATTGCGAAAAGGATTGCTACGATAATCCAAGTATCCTTTTTGGGTCTGTTGTTTCTGAAAAGCACTGCGAGAGCGACGCCGCTATTTACAAGCAAGCCCGAAAGAAGCGCGCCTGCGCTAATCACACCCTCAACGAAAAGCTCACTTATAATAACGCTTGACGCGCAGTTGGGAATGATACCAACTATTGCCGCAAGGATATTTGCAAGAATGGGTTTATTTACTACGAGGAGCGCGATATTGCTCTCACCCACAAAGTAAACAAGGAAATTGAGTGCGAATGTGAAAAGGAAGATAAATCCGCAAATCTTGCCCGTGTGAATAAGAGTTGAACGGAGAATATCGTGGTGGCATTTGCAGTTCTCACGCTCGCAAAGCTCGTGGATCTTTGTATCCTCGGTAATGCCCTTGCGCTTATGTATCAAGTGTACAACGAGGTTGATTGCAAAGCCTGCGATAAGTGCTATTGCGAATTTTACAAGGAGAACCTTGAGAAGAAGAATGAAATCTGCACCGCGGGAGATGAAAATTGCTATCATCTCATCACTTGTTGCAAGAAATACTGAAATGAGAGTACCAAGCGAAATAACGCGCGCGCTATAAAGTCCTGCAGCGGCTGATGAGAAGCCACACTGGGGAAGTAAACCAAGTGTTGAGCCGATCACGGGGCCGAACTGTCCCGAGCGCTTAAGCACCTTTTCTGCAGCACCCCCCGTCTTGTGCTCGAGATACTCCATAAGGAGATATGTCAAAAACAAGAAGGGAACAAGTGTAAGTGTATCTAAAAAGCTATGCCAAATAAGTTCAAATAATTTAGCCATTTTTTCCTCCAATAAATTTTGTTACCTAAACATTTTACCACATTCGAGCTATTTTGTCAACTGTTAAAAAATTGCACCGTGATATTTATTGACAATTTTCGCATAATAGTATATAATAAGTTGAATAATATTTTCATTGAAATGGAGAAAAAATGTTTTACTACGAAATGCACGCGCATACGAATGCGGCAAGCCTGTGCTCACTCGTTGCGCCTGAGGATTATATAAAATTTTACGTTGACAGGGGCTACTCGGGAATGGTGATAACCGACCACTTTTATCACGGTAACACCTCGGTTGACAGAAGCTTGCCGTGGGAGATTTTTATAGATGAATTTTGCGAGGGCTATTACCGAGCAAAAAGGGAAGCGGAAAAATACGATTTTACCGTGCTTTTCGGCTTTGAGCAAAAATTTAATAACGGCACTGATGAATATATCGTGCTCGGTATCTCGCCCGAATGGCTCAGGGAGCATCCCGAGATCAGAGATATGAAGCGCGTTGAGTTTTTTAAGTACATTCGCGCAGCGGGCGGATACGTTATTCAGGCACACCCCTTTAGAGTTTGCTACTACATTTCCGACATTCGCCTATCTGTTGATTATGTTGATGCGATAGAGGTGCTCAATATCGGGCACAACGATAGATATTCCCGCCAAGCATATGAGTATGCCAAAAATCTTGGAATTCCCATGACGGGCGGTAGTGACGTGCATTCACTTGAAAATAGGGAAGTGGTGTCGGGCGTGGCTCTTCAAAAGAAGGTATCAACCATTGAGGAGTTAATCGAGGAAATAAAGAGCGGACGGGCAATTCCTGCGCCCCTTGACCGTTTCGAAAGTGTGAAAAATATGCCCCTTGAGAGAAATCTTGAGCTTGACGCATATAAATTGACTGACGAGGGTTTGGTATTGACTTTTGACCCGTTTTGCGAAAAATAAAATAAAAGGAGAATTCATACGAATTCTCCTTTTTTATCTGTGAAAAAGATTTGCCTCAGTTTCAAATTCGCGGAGCGATTCCACGTATTTTTCGGGATTTTGTGGGAATGCAAGCCCATGGCCTGCTCCCTCTATAGTAACGAGCTTTCTTGGTGCTTTAGTAGCATTGAAGCACTCAACACTCATAGCGTGGGGAACAAAATCGTCGTTATCTCCGTGAAGGTACACAATGGGTGTGCGAGAGCGCGCCACGGCTTCCGCAGGGGTGGTCTCCTCAATGTCAAATTTACCGTAGAGCATACCGCCGAGGCGAATAAAGGGATATATGATAGCGGGGGGGAGCTTCATCTCGCGAACTACCTTCTTGATGATCTCCTTGGAAGAGGAGTAGCCGCAGTCCGCCATTACGCAAACCACGTTTTTGGGCAAATTCTCACCTGACGCCATCATAACCGTTGCCGCGCCCATTGATACACCGCCAATGATGATGGGACGCTTTCTTCCAAATTTTGCAGTTGCAAACTTTATCCATTCAAGGCAGTCGAGACGTTCTTTAATGCCAAAGCTACATACTCTACCTTCGCTCATACCCGCTCCTCGCTGGTCAATAAGGATTGCGCTTCTGCCGAGAGCAAAACATCTTTCAACACCGCCCGATAGGTCGCGCTCCGCGTTACCGCCGTAGCCATGGAAAATAAGCTCGAGGGGGGAGTCCGGTGAATATTCGTAGTAATAGCCACGCAGCTTAAGTCCGTCGAAGGAAGTTATTTGCACAAGCTCTCGCTTCATAGAACGGATATCGTCAGTCCATTTCTTCATTTGTGGGTAAAAGGGCTCGTATATCTCTCCGGGGGGAAAGTCATATTCATCCTTGCCGAGTTTTTTGCGCTTGGGGGTGATAAAAACCTTTACAAAGCATATGTAAGCGGTGAGCAAAACTATTGCAATGAGCGCCATTGTAATATAC
>CANBDB010000011.1 GCA_947367285.1 uncultured Clostridia bacterium
ATTTTACCATAATGGTTGCATTTTTCAATAGTTTTATTTGCTTTTTGGCAAAAAATATGATATGATATTCATATATTCATTTTTATTGTAAATTTTGACATAGAATGGAGTTCAAAAATGAAAAAAATAGCGATTTTGGGCTTTGGTGTTGTCGGAAGCGGCGTTGCCGAGGTTTTAACACAAAATAAGGCTCTTATTGAAAAAAAGCTCAACGAAGAGATCGAGATTAAATATATACTTGATTTGAGAGATTTTCCCGACTCCCCTTTTGGTGATAGGGTAATTCACGATTTTAACACAATTCTTAACGATAGCGAAATTTCTATCGTTGCCGAGATGATGGGCGGCTCACATCCCGCATACGATTTTTCAAAGGCGGCTCTCCTTGCAGGCAAAAATGTGGTAACCTCCAACAAAGAAGTAGTTGCTAAGTTCGGAACGGAGCTTTTGCAAATAGCAAATGACAACAATGTTAGATATCTTTTTGAAGCCAGTGTGGGTGGCGGTATCCCGATTATCAGACCCATTGGTAATGACCTTGTATCCAATGAAATCACAAGCATTGACGGCATTCTCAACGGCACTACAAACTACATTCTCACCCAAATGAACGAGCACGGAACATCTTTTGCGGATGCTCTCAAGGATGCTCAGGCGAAGGGTTATGCCGAGGCTAATCCTTCCGCAGATGTTGACGGTGTTGATGCAGCTCGCAAGATAGTTATTCTCTCTTCCCTTTGCTTTGGAAAATGTATTTCTCCCGAAAACATTTCCTGCAAGGGTATCACCGAGGTAACCACTGATGATTTTGCAGTAGCAAAAGCACTCGGATACACAATCAAACTCATTGGACATGCCGAGAAAATAGATGACAAGATTTTTGCATGTGTTTCCCCTCGTTTTGTTCCATATGCTAACCCACTTTCGCACATATCCGACGTATATAACGGTATCCTCATAGGCGCTAATATGCTTGATAAGGTGTTGTTCTACGGAAAGGGCGCGGGCAAGCTCCCCACAGCAAGTGCAGTTGTTGCAGACATTATGGATATCGTTGAAAAAATGGATCACGGCAATCACGCAACTATTTCTTGGGTTGACGCGAGTGCAAACGATATTGCAAGTATTTCCGAATATGTATGCAAAAGATGCATTATAACAAACGGTCGAGCTCCCATGGGTCAGTATATTCCCGACCTTGACAAAACCGCTATCGTTACTGAATCAATCAGTGAGGAAAAATGCAATGAGCTTCTTGCTTCGCTTGAGAGCGACTACACCGTTTATCAAATTTTATAAATTCAGGGCTTCCTTCGGGAAGCTCTTTTTTTGAAATAGTTTTCAGTTTCCATCTTAATCTCATTGTTCATCAATACCAGAATGGTCAAATTTATGAGTGTCATTCCACCCACAGCAAAATCCGCAAGCTGCCAAACTGCATCGAGAGAAATAATTGAACCAACAAATACAAACACAATATAGATAAAATAATATACCTTTGTCGCTTTGTCGCTTTTGTTAAAGTAATATACACATTCCCTACCGTAATATCCCCAACAAATAATCGTAGCAAACGCGAACAAAATTACCGCTATCGTTAGTAAGACATTGGAAATATCCCCGAGCACATTTGAAAATGAGGACATCACCATCAAGATGGGGTTATCGGCATATTCCACGACTTCATTCTTGCTAGTCAAAATAACAAATGCCGTCAACGTGCACACAACTACAGTATCTATGAACACCTCTAAAATGCCAAAAAATCCCTGTTCACAAGGCGAATCCGTATTAGAAGTTGCATGCGCTATCGGTGAGGTGCCACATCCTGCCTCATTGGAAAAAAGTCCTCTAATAGTGCCGTAACGAAGGGATTTTGACACAAAAAATCCCGTTACACCCGCTCCCACTGATTGAAAAGTAAAGGCATCATCCATGATTTCAAGAAAGACCCTATGTATTTGATCAGTTCTCGCAAATATAACGACTAGACTCATCACAATATAAAGAACACTCACAAAAGGAACAAGCTTCTCGCATATTGAAAACACCTTTTTTCCATTCATAAAAAACACTATAAAAGCCATAAGCGCGAGAATTATCCCCACAATTCTTTCATCAATACCAAATGCCATCTTGCAAGAATCGGATATCGCATTCGATTGAATAATGCACCCCATTGTCAATCCGTTTATCAAACACAACAACACAAAAATGAAAGATACAATATATCCAAGAGTGTATTTTTTGCAAGAATTAAAAAAATCGCGCATATAATACATTGCGCCACCGTAGTTTTCACCATTCCTTTCCCTTCTATGCCTCACGGCAAGCACCACCTCGCTATACTTTAATATCATAGCTAAAAATGCGCTCACCCACATCCAAAATACTGATCCGGCACCGCCAAGCGCTATCGCTGATGCAACACCAACAATATTTCCCACTCCAAGTGTTCCTGCAAGTGCGAATATTACCGCTTTTATGGGAGAGACACCGCCCGAATCCTTCTTTTTAAACATTGAGCGAATAATTGCAATTGGATTTCTTAACGGTCTTCCTTTTAGCTTTATTAAAAAATAGACCGAGCATAGCAAAATTGCAACGGGCACAAGCGTTCCTGATAAATATCTATTGATAATCTCCATTTTTTACCTCTTTATCATATATTTTCTATATTTTATTTAATTTTCAAAAAAAATATGATATAATAATATAGTTATAGCAAAATATTTGTTAATTTACTCATATAGGAGGAAATAAATCATGACAATTAAGCCACTCGCAGACAGAGTTGTAATCAAACTTGTTGCTGCAGAGGAAAAAACAAAATCCGGACTCATTCTCACTGCTTCAGCTCAGGAAAAACCTCAGGTTGCTGAGGTCGTTGCCGTTGGCCCCGGTGGCCTTGTGGACGGAAATGAAGTTAAAATGGTAGTATCCGTTGGTGACAAGGTCATCACAAGCAAATACAGTGGCACCGAGGTTAAGGCTGACGGTGTTGAATACATTATCGTTAAGCAAAGCGAAATTCTCGCTATTGTTGAATAATATTGGAGGATAGTATGGCTAAAGAAATTATTTACGGTATCGAAGCGAGAAACGCCCTTTCCCGTGGTGTTGACAAGCTTGCTGATACAGTTAAAATCACACTCGGCCCCAAGGGCAGAAACGTGGTTCTCGATAAAAAATTCGGCGCTCCCCTCATCACTAATGACGGTGTTACAATCGCCAAGGAGATCGAGCTTGAAGATGCAGCCGAAAATATGGGAGCTCAGCTCGTTAAAGAGGTGGCTACCAAGACTAACGATGCTGCAGGTGACGGTACAACAACCGCTACAGTTCTCGCTCAGGCGCTTATTCGCGAAGGTATGAAGAACGTTACTGCGGGTGCTAACCCTATGATTCTCCGCAAAGGTATCAAAAAAGCAGTTGATCGCGCGGTTGAGTGCCTTATTGCAAATTCTAAAAAAGTAAATGGCTCCGCTGATATCGCGCGCGTTGGTACGATTTCCGCGGCTGATGAGCTTATTGGCCAGCTTATTGCCGATGCTATGGAAAAGGTTACCTCCGACGGAGTTATCACCGTTGAAGAAAGCCGTTCTGCTGACACTTATTCCGAGGTTGTTGAAGGTATGCAATTCGATCGCGGATACCTCTCTCCCTACATGGCAACCGATATGGATAAGATGGAAGCCGTTCTCGACGATGCTCTTATTCTTATTACTGACAAGAAGATCTCCAACCTTCAGGAAATACTCCCCGTTCTCGAACAGGTTATTCAGGCTGGTAGAAAGCTCCTTATAATTGCCGAGGACGTTGAAGGCGAAGCGCTCACCACACTTGTTCTTAATAAGCTCAGAGGTACATTCACCTGCGTTGCAGTTAAAGCTCCCGGATTCGGTGACAGACGCAAGGAAATGCTTAAGGATATTGCTATCCTCACCGGCGGTGAGGTCATCTCAAGTGAGATCGGTCTTGAACTTAAGGATGCATCCATTGAATATCTCGGACATGCGCGTCAGGTTAAGGTCAACAAGGACACTACAATTATTGTTGACGGTGCAGGACATCCCGCGGACATAAGCGCTCGCGTGCATCAGATTAGAAGCGCTCTTGAGGTTACTACAAGCGAGTTTGACAAGGAAAAGCTTCAGGAACGTCTCGCAAAGCTTTCCGGCGGTGTTGCAGTAATCAAGGTTGGCGCAGCTACTGAAGCGGAAATGAAGGAAAAGAAGCTTCGTATCGAGGATGCTCTTAATGCAACTCGCGCTGCAGTTGAAGAAGGAATCGTTGCAGGTGGCGGTACCGCTTACCTTAACGTTATTTCCGAGGTTGCTAAGGTTGCTGAGACTGTTGAAGGTGATGAAAAGACAGGTGTTATGATAGTTCTTAAGGCACTCGAAGCTCCTGTGAGACAAATTGCTGACAATGCAGGTCTTGACGGCGGCGTAATCGTTCACACGATAAGAAATTCCGGCAAGATTGGTTGGGGCTTTGATGCTTACAAGGAAGAATACTGCGATATGGTTGCCTGCGGTATCGTGGATCCCACAAAGGTTACCCGTTCAGCGCTTCAAAATGCTGCATCCATTGCAAGTGTAATTCTCACAACGGAATCCGTTGTTTGCGACAAAAAAGAAGAAAATCCAGCACCTGCCGCACAAGGCGGAATGGGCGGAATGTATTAATCAAATACAAAAAACAACTCCCGCTGAAGTTCAGCGGGAGTTTTATTTTTACACCTTAAATTAAGCGAGAATATTCTGCTCTGTTTCGGGATTAAAGAAGTGCATAACCTTACCTTCGAAGGTGATGTACATCTTTTCGCCGTAAACGAGTCTTGCTCTCTCTTCATCTGTAAGAGATACTGTAGGAATACGAACGATAAGCTTATCTCCGCCATCAACCACTACGTGAAGGTGAAGCTCACTACCCATCATTTCGTTAACCTGAATTGTGCAACCGATTGCAGCAGGATCATTCTTATCAGCAAGAGTGATATGCTCGGGACGAACACCGAGAACGATCTCGCGAGAGTCAACGTATCTCTCAGCAAGCTTTGTTGCCTTATCACCTGTAACCTCGATCTTTGCGCCGTAAGGTGTTACGTAGTACTTGCCACCCTCACGAACAAGGCGTGTCTTAAACGTATTCATCTTGGGTGCGCCGATGAACTCAGCTACGAAGAGGTTGTGAGGCATATCGAATACCTGTGTAGGTGTTCCAACCTGCTGAATGAAGCCGTCCTTCATAATAACGATACGGTCACCGAGTGTCATAGCCTCAGTCTGATCGTGTGTTACGTAAATGAAGGTTGTGTCGATCTTCTTACGAAGAAGGATGATCTCAGCTCTCATCTGGTTTCTAAGCTTTGCGTCAAGGTTGGAGAGAGGTTCGTCCATAAGGAATACCTTGGAATCACGAACCATCGCACGACCGATAGCAACTCTCTGCCTCTGACCACCGGAAAGAGCTCTGGGCTTTCTTGTGAGGTACTCTGTGATGCCGAGAATCTCAGCAGCATTGGTAACTCTTGCATATACTTCATCCTGAGGAACCTTTTTAAGTCTCAAGGAGAAAGCCATGTTTTCAAATACTGAAAGGTGGGGATAAAGCGCATAGTTCTGGAAAACCATCGCGATATCACGGTCACGGGGCTGAAGATCGTTAACCACTACGCCATCGATCTCAACTGTACCCTCGGAAATTTCTTCGAGGCCTGCGATCATACGGAGAGTTGTGGACTTACCGCATCCGGAAGGACCTACGAATACTATAAATTCTTTGTCGGCAATATCAAGATTGAAGTCGTTAACCGCAACTGTATCCTTGCCGTATATCTTTTTAACGTTAGTTAATTTTACTGATGCCATAATTTACTCCTTTTATCCTTTTACTGCTCCGCCTGTTACACCCTCAACGTAGTATTTCTGCAAGGACATGAATACTATCGTTACGGGTACGGATACACAAACGCCGGCTGCACAGAACATAGTATAGTTGCGGAACTTTGAGTCGCCACCGCCGTTTAACCATTTATACATACCTACGGCAACGTTCATACCATCACGATTATTATTAATTAAGAATCTCGCCAACATATAGTCGCCCCAAGGAGCCATAAAGCCCATGAGGATGGTATAAATGATAATGGGTTTTGACAAAGGCATAATTACCTTGTAGAACACCTGCCATCTAGTTGCGCCATCGATACGTGCAGCCTCGTCCAAGCTCTTAGGAATTGTATCAAAGAATCCTTTAGATACATAGTAACCCATACCGGAGCTTGCACAATAAACTATAATAAGGCCAATAGGTGCGTTTGCTTCAGTAAGCCCAAGGTCTGCAAACACTTTGTAGATGAGAATCATCGAAAGAAATCCTGGGAACATTCCAAGAATAAGCATAAGATTCATAAGTGTTTTTCTTCCCTTAAATCTAAGACGGGAAAGTGTGTAACTCATAGAAAGAATAAATCCTGTTTGCAAAACGGAAACTACTACACCCATAAGAAGTGTGTTGAGGAACCATTTCGGGAAGTCAGATTCAAACAATCTAATATAGTTATCAAAACCAAACTGTTGTGGAACAAAATATGATACCTGTCCTGTGGTTTCAACACGAAGTGACTCCAAAACTATACCTACAAAAGGGACTAGCCAAATTATGGACATAGCAATAAGAAATATGTAAATAAACGTATTTGTTATTGTATTAACTGTTTTAATGCTAAGACCATGATTTTCTATTGAATTATTATTTTTCATTAGCTATAATCCTCCTCATTTTTAGTTGAAGGCATTACGTTATATACTACCAAGGAGAGCAATGCTACTACTATAAATACGAAAATACCAAGCACGGATGCAAGGTAATATCTGGACTCTCCTCCGGTGGTTACCTTAAACAAGAAAGTAATAAGAAGGTCTGAGTGTCCGACCTGAGTTCCTCCCATTGTGCCAAATTTTGTATTTACTGGACCACCGCCGTTCAAAAGGTAGATAACATTGAAGTTATTCAAGTTACCTACAAAGCTTGTAAGCAATGAAGGACCTGTTACGAACAACATATAAGGAAGTGTAATCTTTGTAAACTGCTGGAAGGAGTTTGCACCGTCAACACGGCTGGACTCATAGAGGTCTGCAGGAATATTCATAAGAATACCCGTAGCCTGAAGCATTACATAAGGCACACCGATCCAAAGGTTAATTACTATGTAGAGTATTTTTGCGGTAAGCGGATTATCCCAAAGCGAGTAGTCATTTTGAGCTATCATTGATTCGGGAATCAAATTTGCACTTTCAAGAAAACTGCCAATTACACCCTGTCTATCAAATAATCTACCAACATACAAAAGGGATACGAACTGAGGAACCGCTATAGTCATAACAAGAATAGTTCTCCAAAGCTTCTTAAAGCGAATCCCCTTTTTGTTTATAACGATAGCAACAAACATACCTGCAAAATAGTTTGTAAAGGTTGCAAAGAATGCCCACATAAGTGTCCAACCAACCATTTCACCAAGAGCAGCACTTAATCCATCGCTACCAAAGTTTGTAAATTCGTTAAAGTTAGTAAGTCCTACCCAAGAGAAAAGATTTGCGTGACCATCATGTGCTGCATCATAGTTTGTAAACGCAATAATAATCATGTATATGATGGGAAGAACAGTA
This sequence comes from uncultured Clostridia bacterium, assembly GCA_947367285.1. GTDB lineage: Bacteria > Bacillota > Clostridia > Oscillospirales > CAG-272 > RGIG4608. Next base: position 7,677 of record CANBDB010000011.1, read on the forward strand.
AACACAAGAATGCCGAGCAATGAAGGTGTAAGAAGTGTCTTATAGAATTGTTCATCAAGAAGAGATTTTAAATCATCTTTTGCAGAGTTAATTTTTCTTCTTTTTTCCTTGATATCCATATTGATACGACACTGCTTAACCTGCATTCTCCAGGTAGCGATGAATGCAACGATAAAGATAACGGAAAGAAGACCGTAAAGCAAAACTCTAACCGAGTCATCGCCTTCTACCCAACCATAAGTATCGGTTACAGGGTTATATTTCAATCCACCCTGTTCTCTACCAACAGTTTGACCTGTAATAAACCAGTTAACCTTGTTTATCCAGTAAATACCGCCTGATGGAAGTGCCATATATACGATGAATACTAATTCAAATACAAGAAACAAAATGCCTCGGAGTACCTGTCCGTAGTAAAGGTTTCCTAAACCAAAAACTAAAAATGAAAGTTTAACAGCCCAATTTCCTTTTTTGAAGGTGTTGATGATATCCAAAACTTCGTCTTTAACGTTTTCACCAAAATTCTGGATATATTTCCACAAACCAACAAAAAGAGATTTGAGCCATCCGGGGATGGCGCAAAAGAACATTCTTACGTCATACCAGAGGGCTTGGGACTTGCTTAATTTCAAATATTCTAAACTGTTTAATTTTTTCATAATCAAAATTAAGAATTCATATCTCCTTAAATTACTCAACAAGGCATTGTTGATCGATACACAAGACATCTAACCTTGTATCCCGATCAACAATGCCTTTGTGGAAAAATGGGGTGAATCCCAAACGGGATTCACCCCATCCCAAATGAATGTTTTATATTATCTAATACTGTTTGTTAGGTTATTATTTTGCAACCATTGCATTAACCTTAACTTCGTACTCAGCAAGTGCTGCCTTAAGGTCTGCTTCTGTCAAACCAGCCTCTTTACACTTTTCACCAAGAAGAGCACCTTCATTCCACCAGTCACCGTGAATTACGCCCTGAGGAACGGAGTATACGTTCTGCTCAAGAAGAGCGGAAAGAAGAACGTTGCCCTTAACGTCTTCATTTGCCTGAGCTGCCTTATTGGAGGGACCCCACTGGAATTCGTAGTATCTCTCAAGCTGTGCCTCTTCGCTAGAAAGCCAAAGTGCGAGATCGGAGCAAAGTTTTGCCTTTGTTTCGTCAGCCTGGGGCTTGCAACCGATAAGCTTATAACCGGAGAATGAACCCATCTGGTATGTCTTACCATCAACTGTATATGTGGGAAGCTTTGTTGCCTTCATGTTGTCGCCGTATACGCTTTCAGCTGCGCCTGCATTCCAAATACCTGTTACAAGAGCACCTGTGCCAGCAAAGTCACCAGATGTGTTGAGCCAAGCCTTAGAGCTAGCCATTTCGTACATCTTTCTCATAGCGATAAGACCATTGTCGGAGTTGAAGTTATCATCTACGCCTGTAACTGTCTTGCCGTCTGCAGAGTATGTCCATGTGTTATGGCAAAGAGGTTCGCCACCTTCAACGGGCTGTGCAAAGAAGAAACCTGCCATGATCCAAGCATTTGTCAACTCATAACCGAACTTAACGCCTGCCTTCTCACAAGCTGCCAAAATACCTTCAAGTGTCTTAGCGTCTTCATCGGATACTATAGAAGAATCATAGTAGAGATAGTAGCCGTTGTCGGATGTGAAGGGATAAGCATAGATATTGTCGCCAACTGTTGCAGCACCTACGGAACCAGGATCGTTATTAGCTGTAACTGTTGCAGCTGCCTGTGCGCCAAGAGGTGCAAGAGCACCACCCTGTACAAGACGAGAAATCTGGTCCTGTGCGAAGCAGTACATATCGGGAGCTGTAGCAACGTCCTTAAGAACTTCACCAGCAGCATCACCTTCGCCTACTGTTTCAATTGTGATTGTGAAATCATACTCGGGATGAGCAGCCTTGAAAGCTTCAACCTGTTCCATGAAAAGGTCGTCAACACCCTCTGTTGTAGATACCCACATTGTGATCTCATATGTTTTCTTCTCATTGCAGCCTACTAAGCTGAAGCAAGCAAGAGCCATAACGAGAACGAGAACAAGTGATAAGATTTTAGTCATTTTCATAACTAATTCTCCTCCTAAAAAAATTATTAATATTACCCTTTAGGGCATTATTTATTATAATATTATTTAGCGTATTTGTCAATAACAATATAGCACTTTTGCACAAATTCGGCACTATGTATAAATCATTTTGATATTTTTTGAACAAATTGCTAATTAATTATCATAAAGACAAATTATTCGGTATATTGATACAAAATAACTGTTGTCTGAGGACCGAGCGTAAGTGTTGTTCCGCTGAGCTCTGCATCGGAAACACCCACGTAATCACCGAGCTCAATGTTTGAAAGATTCATAAGCTGACCGAGGGTTTTGTTGCTTCCGTTCTTCAATGTGGAAATGTCAAAGGTAACAGTTTCATCTGCGGAAGTGTTGTGAAGAATAACGAGCTTATCGTTTCCATAAGTTACAAAGAAACCGCCAAACGTTGACTTTCCTGCGTAAAGCGCCTGATAATTACCGCGCGCGATTGCAGGATAGCTATGACGAATAGATAGAACCTTTGTGTAGTGGATAAGCAAGCTATCCTCGTCCTTGCGTTGATCGTCAGCGGTGTTGTCCCAAAGGTCTATAGGATAGGAAGCGTGTCTTGGAATCTCACAAGTCCAAACATCGCCCCACTTGTAAGGAAGACGACGGTTTGCGTCCTCGGGAGAGTCGCCCGAGCCCTTAAGACCGATTTCCTCACCGTAATAGATTACAGGTGTACCGGGTGTGAGAAGATAGAGACTTGCAGCCATCTTTCTCTGATTATCCGTACCAATAAATCCCGCACTTCTATCCTGGTCGTGGTTGGAGAGGAAGAGTGAGAGCATACCATTGGAATTATTGGAGAGAATTCTCTTTTGCGCGTTTTCAATGTTGCTCGCAAAGGTACTGATAGCACCTGTTCCCTTTGATGCGGATGCGATCGTGCTATTACCTGCCATCGGGAAATAGAAGCAGTTCATTGCATCGTAATATTTGAGAATATTCGTCTCAGTATCCCAGCACTCGCCGATAAGATAGATATCGGGATATGCCTTGCGAAGCTCGCCGCAATACCACTCATAGAATGCGGAAGACTTTACATGATCGTTATAATAAATATACTTAACTGCGTCAAAACGGAAGCCGTCAATACCAAGATCCATCCAGTATTTTGCCACGTTGAGCATTTCGTTTCTTACTGCCTGATTATCGTAGTTAAGCTCGGGCATGCTTCCGCCCTTAGTGTCAAACCAGCACTCATACCACAAGTTCTGTCCGCTTACCTTAACGTAGCCTTCATTTAATTTTGATGAATACCAAGAATAATAATTGTAGTATTTGTTTGAAGTATCGTTATTCTGATGAGCTTTTTTGAACTGCTTGAACCATTCATTCGATGTAGAAGTATGGTTAAGGGCAAGGTCAAGAATGAGCTTAACGTTTCTCTCGTCACAAAGCTCTATAAGCTCCTTGAGGTCATCAAGAGTACCAAACTCGGGGTCGATTGAATAGAAATCTATAGCGTCATACTTGTGAGCAGAGTTGCCGTGGAATATGGGTGTAAGCCAAATTGCCTGCACACCAAGGTCATCTCCCGATGAAATATCTCCGTCATTGAGATAATCAAAGGTCTCGATGATACCGCGGATATCACCAACTCCGTCTCCGTCGCTATCCGCGAAGGATCTTACGTAGATTTGATAGAGTGTTCTATAGTTATCATCTATAGAGTCGGGTATTTTCTCTCCTCCACCACCTTCTGTTGTTGATGACGAAGAGCCACCACCCGGAACAATGATAATGCAAGCTGTTAAAGCTGTAGTCGAAATAACCATAGCGAAAAGCAAAATCATTGAAAGCCAAATTTTTACGCTTTTGTAATTTTTCATATTTCTCCTTCTGCCGTTTTAAAAAATTCGGCGATATGTTTCTAAAAATACGCTATTAGGCATACTTCGTTACTATAAATTATATCATTATTTATGTCAAATTTCAATGATAAAATTTAAACAAAAAGCCCCTACTCAATTTGTTCATTATAACCATACCCTGTTTGTTACAAAGAAACCCCCCGCGTTCCGTAGAACGCGGGGGAAATTTTATTAACAAATTTGAGTTGCAATTTACTCAGCCTTGAGCTCCTGAGTTGTAGGATTCCAAGTTATAGTAAGTGTCGTGCCGTCTGCATCAACTGTTACAGAAGCATTAGCAGCATTTGTGGGATATTCACCTGCGCCCCACTTGTGGTTGAGAACAACCTTATACTCATATGTTCCTGCTGCAACATTTTCAAACACCTTTGTGTAAACGCCTGTTGCTGCATCATATGTCATATCGTTTGCTGTATCGCTTGTGTTCCAATCGCTACCGCAAAGAGCACCCTGACCAACTACTGTGTAAACAGAAGTTTCACCACAAACTGAGCAAGAACCATCCGCACCGTAGCTATGTCCAAGAGCGGGAGTATTCAATTCGTATGTTTCTCCACACTTTGAGCAAACGTAAGATGTCTTACCGCCTGTTGTGCAAGAAGGAGCTGTTACTACAGTTCCCTCGCCTTCAGAGGAGTGAGAGCATCCATCGGGAGAGTAGATGAATTCAACTGCAAGGTTGCCGCCGTTCCAATCCATCTTCCAACCTGCACCGTCAACTACCCCGGAAACGATGTCGGGTGTCTGGTCGATCTGACCTGAACCGTCATCCTTCTTACCGTTGAAGATAAGACCTGTAACACCTTCAGGAATTCGAACAGCATAAACTTCGTATCCGTCAACCTCTCCTACAAGAGTCATTGCATTACCGGGCCATGTGGGATCGGAGGATGTGCCCCAATAGTAAGCAGAAACCTCAGACCAATTCCAGTTGTTTTGGAAGTATACTATAATACCATCACCCTCGGGCAATTCACCGGGAGTTCCTGAACCGGAGGATTCGGAGCTATTAGACCAAGAAGCTGTGCCTACGTGGTAGTAAAGCTTATCATCGGACTTATCGGGAACTGCGAGGTCGCCTGTCTGCTCTCTCTTGAGATCCCAGTTGTAATCGGATGCTTCAGAGTTGAAGTCAACGAAGATTATCATATTTGCGCCTGCGGGGATGTTAACCTCGTAAACGTTAGGATCCTCAGTAGGAATGAAATCAGCCCACTGGTCGCCGGGCCATGTCCAAGCACCCATCAAAGAACCATCGTTCCAAGTAGAGTTAAGAACAACGTAAACTTTATCTACGGGATTTGCGTTAGGAGTTACAGAAGGAGTTGAGCTGCCGCCGTTATCTCCACCGTTATCTCCGGTGAAACCAACGTCAACATTATTTCCGTTTTCATCAGTAACAACAATATTTCTTGTCTTGCTATTGAAGTGTACTGTGTAAGTACCTGCCTGGATAGTAAGGTCATTGCCCATACCGCCGGGATAGTATACACCGGAAAGGTTGTTATAAACCTTGAACGTTGCGGGAGACAATACTTCCCAAGTGAATGTCCAGTTTTCATTGTCAGTGGATGTGAACTTGTAGTCCTCTTCGCCGTAAGCTGTACTCCAGCCGTTGAAGTCACCGATAAGACGGATATCATCGGGCAAGCTTTCAAGAGCTTCAATAAACTTAAAGCTCATTACGTTGTTTGCTTCATCGTAAGTGATTTCGTACTTACCGTCCTGACCTTCAGCAACAACGATGTTGTTGTTTTCGCCCGCGGTAAATACTACTGTACCGTTTTCGTCCTTAACTACGCCGTCAGCAAAGCCTACCATAACATCGATAGCCTTTTCTTCATCCCAACCAAGATTTCTTGTCATCTTGAATTGGTCGCCTGCGTAAAGGTTAAGTGTTACTCTGTAGAGACCGTCTTCACCAAGCTTCAAGCCAACGTTCTGAGCAGCTGCTTCGTGATTCCAGTTGTTGCACTTACCAAGGTCACCCTTACCTGCACCGATAAGGTACCATACGCTAGCATCAAACTCGCCGCCGTTACCGTCATCGGAACCGTCAGCAGCCTTAAAGTAAGCATAAATTCTCATGCTCTTCTTAGCGGTTGTTTTTTCAAAGTCGAATTTTTTAATATAAGGTCTTTCATACCAACCCTGGAATTCCATACCCTCAGCTTCGGGTGTCCAAGGGGTAAGCTTGCTTCCCTTTTCAACTACTTCTTCTTTTAATACCTTTTGTCCCTGTACCCACTGGATGGTAACCATTTCTTTAACTACCACACCGGGGTCGCCGCCCAATTGACCGAAAATTTCTTCTAAATTCAATTCACATGCTGTGAATGTAGACAACGCAAGGATAAGAACTAAAAGAAAAGATGTAAATTTAACTGTTCTTTTCATATTATTCTCCTTATTAACATTTTTTACTGTGAGCCAATAAGTTATTATTTAACGTATACGAGGATACCGCCTGCAGGAACGTTAACTGTTCCGCCATTCTGTGTAGCAATTGTTTTAGAGCCTGCCTGATCAACAGTAGCAACGAGCTTCCAAGAGCCGCTCATACCGTAGCTTACGTTAGAGCCGGATGCATTGATAAGAACGATTGCTTCCTGGCCGTTAGCAAGTCTGTAATGAAGAGCATATCCTGCGCTTCCAAGACTCTCGCTTTGAATGTTTGTAGCAACATCAGAGAAGATGGGGTATGCCTTTCTCATTTCTACGAGACCTGCATAGTACTGAGTCATCTTATACTCTTCAGAGCCGGGCTTAAGTGTGCTCCACTTAAGGTTGTTTGTTTCGTCGCAAGAGCTATAGCTGTTTTCGTCATACTCACCGGGAACAAGGTTACCTTCCTTATCGTAGAAGGGCTTTGTACGAAGCATTTCTTCACCAGCCTGTACGAAAGGTGTACCCTTGGATACAAAGAGGATAGCTGCACCAAGACGGTTAGCTTTTGCCTTAGCAGCTGTGCTTCCGCCCATTGTCAATGTGAGCTGGTCCCAAAGAGCCAAGTTATCGTGAGCACTCATGTAGTTGATAACCATGCTGTTAGGAACTCTCCAACCTGCACCGTTAGCACCACCACCAAGAATACCAAACAATACCTTGTTCAAGTTATCGCCGTTTGCACCGCCATTAAGGATACCGGATGTAATTGTGCCGAAGCCACTGTTACCCTTAAGACCGTTTCTGATAGCATCGTTAAATACTGCTACTGAGCCGATAGCACCGTTTGTGGGTATAATCTGACCGATGTTAGACTGGTTAGCCTGTGCGCTACCGTCTGTAGTTGAACCCATTGTCCAACCTTCACCGTAAATAATTGCATTAGGATTGATAGCATGTACTGCCGCCTCAACCCGTCTCATTGTTTCGAGGTCGTGAAGACCCATGAGGTCGAAACGAAGACCGTCAAGGTTGTACTCTTCCATCCAGTAGCTTGTGCTTTCTACCATAAACTTACGGTACATGTAACGTTCAGAAGCTGTATCGTTACCACAACCGGAAGCATTGGAGTTAGCACCATTAGCATTGTATCTGTAATAGTAATAAGGAACGATTCTGTGGAATGAGCTGTCAGTTGCGCTGAATGTATGGTTGTAAACAACGTCCATAATAACGCCGATGCCAGCTGTGTGAAGTGCCTGAACCATCTGCTTATATTCTGTGATTCTTACTTCACCGTTATAGGGGTCTGTACTATAGCTTCCTTCAGGAACGTTATAGTTCTTGGGGTCATATCCCCAGTTAAATCCGCTGTCGGGATTTTCTTCCTTAACTGTTGCGTAGTCGTAAACAGGAAGGAGGTGAACGTGTGTTACACCGAGGTTAACAAGATAGTCAACACCTACGGAAACACCGTGCTCATTTACAAGACCTCTCTCAGTGAATGCAAGGTACTTGCCCTTGTACTGAGAAGAAGCGATAAGGTTGGAGAAGTCACGAACATGAACTTCCCAAATGAATGCGTCGGAGTAGTGATCCATACCGGGATCGAAGTTTGTATCGTCCCAACCCTCGGGATTTGTCTTGTCGAGATCAACTACCATTGATCTGTTACCGTTAAGACCAGCAGCTCTTCCGTAGGGGTCAGTTGCTGTTTCTGTGCCTGCAGCTGTTGTTACTGTGTATGTGTAGTAAACACCGTGTCCTACTTCAGGAACAGTTACGGACCAAACACCCTTTTCGCCGAGTGTCATTTCAACATGCTCATAAGCATCCTTTGCAGAACCGGGGATAGGATTCTTTTCTTCATCTTCTTCGTTGCCCTTAGTGTAAAGGTCAAGAACTACGTTTGCGGCTGTGGGAGCCCAAACCTTAAACGTTGTGCTTACAAGCACGCCGTTTTCATCGTAGTTGATTGTAGAACCGAGGTCTGTTCCCTCGTAGTTATACATATTAGCAAATTCCTTAGTATCAAAGATCTGCATAGGAACTGCATTGATAGCCTCAAAGCCTTCGATCATAACTGTATAGATCTTATTAAGCTTAAGTGTCTCTTCTACTGTAATCATACCCTGAGTAGTGGACTTACCCATTGTATTTACTCTTGTAACTGTGAGCTTCTTGTCGCCATCCCATACACTTACCTGACCGTAGTTTTCAAGCTTCTTGCCGGGATTGATATTATACTGAATTGTGTGGAAGTCTTTAATTCCAGCAACGTTAAATTTCTTGATTTGCACTAGATTTTCTCCATCATCACTTGCGTATTGATTTGTATCACCGTTCTTAAGGAAAATATATGTTTCTTTTCCTGTAATGATTGCGAAACGGTCATCGCCGCCGTCCTTGGAAGCTGAACCCCAGCTTGTGCCACCGGGCTCGGAGCAGTCCTTACGAACGATAAAGCCAACCTCTGTTACTGTTTCGGGTACGTTGATAACAACCTTAGCACCGTACTCGCACTGTTCCATAAGGTAACCCTTACCGTCAACGTCATCGTACCAGATCCAAATGTCACATGTCTCGTAGTCAGCCCATGATGAGAACATAGGGTTAACCCAGTAGAATGTAACTTTATTGTATCCTTCGGGTGTTTCGATATCATACTCGCCTTCGGGGGGCTGGTATGTACCCTTGATACCGCCGTCGTCAACTTCACCGGATGTATCAGGATTGTCAATGCCTTCTATTTTTTCAGTAATAGAAGGATCACCTGTGGGAGGTGTGATAACACAAGATGTTCCAATGATGCCGAATACCATACAGATCAGCAACAAAAGGGACAAGTGTCTCGTTAAAGTTTTTTTCATAACAAATTCCTTTCGTTTTATATTAATTTTGTTATTGACTATTGATTTGCACGTCCGCATCTTACAGTTACGTCCAAAATCTTTTCTTTAAGCCTTTTGGATGCGTAAGAGGGGGTTGCGCGGTATGTCCAGTTGCCTTCAGCAACTGCGGGTGTGTTGATTCTTCCCTCACTGTTGGGCAATTCGAGATAATCCTGAAGAGGAACCATAGCAAGATCCGCAGGGCTATTCATTGCAAACTCAATGAGTGCCTCGATTGCGTTCTGTCCTTCTCTTCTGGGACATTCTTCATTGAATCTCGCGAGAGCTTCCTTGTCGAGGTTGTAGTACCAAGTATATGTACAATCACTATCATGAGATGCGGAATATACGATACAGTTGGAGTTAGGATAATTTCTGGGAAGGTATTCGCTCTCCTCGTCATAGAATGCGAAGTGGAGCATCTTCATTCCGGGGAATCCGGTTTGCTCGAGAAGCTCGGTTACGTCCTCAGTGATGAGTCCCAAGTCCTCAGCAATAATCTTTGAATCGGGAAGCGCCTTATCAATAGCCTCAAAGAGAGCGATTCTGGGACCGATCTCCCACGTGCCATGACGGGCGGTATCATGATGAGCAGGAATTGCATAGTAGCTTGCAAATCCACGGAAGTGGTCGATACGAATAATGTCGTAAAGATCGAAATTCGCTTTTGCCCTGTTTACCCACCAAGCAAAATCCTGTTTTGCCATGAGGTCATAGTTGTAAATGGGATTGCCCCAAAGCTGTCCATCAACGGAGAATCCGTCGGGGGGACATCCAGCTACGATTGTGGGATTATAATTTTGGTCGAGAAGGAACTGCTCGGGAGCGCTCCAAACGTCAACGCTATCGTGTGCAACGTAGATGGGCATATCACCAATAATTGTGATGTTTTTGGAGTGAGCGTATTCAACTACTGCCTTCCACTCTCTCATGAATTCATATTGAATCCATTTCCAGAAATTCATTTCTGCTTCAAATTCGTGAGCATGCTCACGTGCGGATGCTACGTTCTTGTGCTCGTCAGCCCAAAGTGTCCATTGACAATAATTGTAGTGAACCTTGAGCGCCATAAAGAGTGCGTAGTCCTCTAACCAGATTGCTGTATCCTTGCAGAATTTTTCATATTCCGCATTAGGAGTAAAGCGTGAGAATGCCTTGCGAAGCATTTCATATCTTGTGTTGAAGAGCCAACCGTAATCCACCTTGCCCTGCTCGTGCTCGTAGGAATCAAGCTCGTCCTTTGTAAGAAGCCCCTGCTTGTGAAGAAGCTCGGGAGCTATAAAGTACGGGTTGCCTGCACAAGCTGCGGGAGACTGATAGGGGCTATCGCCGTAAGACGTGGGATTAAGAGGAAGCACCTGCCAGCATTTTTGCTTGGTTTCATCCAAAAAATCAACGAAGTCAAAAGCACATTTACCAAAGTCACCAATGCCATATTTTGCAGGCAAGGAGCTAACAGGCATAAGTATGCCGCTTTTGTGTTTAAATCCGAAATTATTCTTAGTATTGTTCAAAACGCTTCTCCTTTCAATAAAAAGAAATATTTCCATCGTTTATTATAACATTTATACAAATTATTGTCAAGAATTAGTCAAATATTTGAGCAAAAAATAATAAACAAAAAGCACCTACATTTTTAGGTGCTTTTTAACAAAATCAAGTATTTTCGACAAAATTTATCTCTTAATCAACTTATCCAATGCATTGGCTATCGGATAGTACACGGGAATAGTAATGAATATTATCCACGAAGGATGCCAATTTCCATAGTATAGGCCCAAAACAAGATACACAAAAGCCGCAAACACAGGGTATGCAAAATTGACAAATTTCCTTTTATAGATAGCATCAACAAAGGAATAGTAGATAGGTATGGTAATGAATACCACCCAAGAGAGTGCCCAACCACCAAAATAGTTTCCAAATCCGCAAACGAGATATGCTATCGTGCATATCACGGCATACGGAACTTGGAGCCAAAATTTCGTGGAATGTGAATCGTTCTCATCGGTTTCGTCGTCGTCAAAATCGTCATCATCAAAATCATCATCGTTATACTTGACATTTTCAATTCTAATTCCATTAAAACCGACCCTGACTTTTTCTCCATCCTTGCTTTCAACAAAGATGCCCTCAGGACCTATCTTTACCTTTTCTTCACCATCGTCGATATCTACAAACAATTTCTCGCCCTCGTTTTTTTCTTCTTTAGTCTCATCCTTGGGTTCTTCTTGAGCTTCTTCCTTCTTCTCCTCTTTCTTTCCGTAGATAAGCTCATCAAGTGAAAGACCGTATATTTTTGCAAGTCCAATGAGATTGTCCGTATCGGGGCTCGCCTCACTTCTCTCCCACTTTGATACCGCTTGACGCGATACGCCAAGCTTCTCCGCAAGCTCCTCTTGTGAGAGGTTGTTTTTCTTTCTTAACTCATATAATCTGTTTGCTGTTTCGAGTGTCATATGTATTTTCCTTTCGTACCGGGGTTATGACTTGAGTATATCAAAAAGTCGAAATAATTTCTATATATTTTAGTTTTCAAATGTGCTACTTTCGGTTGCATTTCTCATTATACCCCTATTTTAGACGAATTTCAAGGTATTTTAGTAAAAAAATAAAGAGTGCCGAAGCACTCTTTATTTTTGTTAAGTTGTAATTAGATTCTTTCCTTAACCTTGGATGCCTTACCCACTCTATCGCGAAGATAGTAGAGCTTAGCACGTCTAACCTTACCGTGTCTGATGATGTCAACCTTCTCTACGTTGGGAGAATGGATGGGGAATGTCTTTTCAACACCTACACCATATGCTACTCTTCTTACGGTAAATGTTTCGGAGATACCGCCGCCGTGTTTAGCGATAACTGTACCCTCGAAAAGCTGAACTCTTTCACGTGTGCCCTCTTTGATCTTGTTGTGAACACGGATTGTGTCACCAACGTTAACCTCGGGGAGTTCCTTCTTAAGCTGCTCGTTTGTAAAAGCCTTGATCAAATCCATTATTGTGGCCCTCCTTATTAATTGGAATATTCATGCAGAGCGTCGCAGCGGACTATTCCTTGATAAATATGTGCATACACATACATCGTGTATTATAGCACAACTTTTTCTAAATTGCAAGTGTTTTTGTCAAATTTTTACGAATTTTTTTAGTACTTTTTTAAGTGCTGAAATAATGGATTTCGCATTGACTGCGCACATAAATGCCACCATTACAATTTGAACCAAAATATTGTATTTCAAATTCAAAACCATAAAAATGATTTGAACAATTACTATCGCCGTATTAAGCAATATCTTCCCTGCCTTTAGATCAAACGGCATAAAGGATTTTGAGTGGATCGCGCGGAATACAAACACGGCAAAATAACTTATCGCCGTTGCAATTCCCGCACCCTGCGCGCCCATTGAGGAAATCATTGCAAAATTCAAAATAATGTTGAGCATTGCTCCAAATGCCGCTGAAATGAGTGACATTGTGGTCTTTTTTTTGACAGTATAAATCGTACCGATAAATGTAACGAGTGATGAAAATACTGTGGCTATAAGGAGCACGGGCATAAATCTCCACGCTTCAAAATAAGACTCGTTCAGCAAGAGTATGGTCGCAATTTTCGTAAACGGAATAAGCATCGAGCACCCGAGGAAAAGCACCGCCCCATAGCGTTCAAAAACCTCGGAAAAGAAGTTCTTTACCTCCTCCTTGTCCTTTGACTCGGATATAGCGGAGATTTGCCAAGCCTCGTTGAAAACTCCTGCCACAAGCGCGATTATAGTGGGTATCTTATATGCCGCGGAGTAAAGTCCGTTCTCGCCGCTTCCGCAGATGGCAGTGACGATAAATCTATCGGAAACATTGGTTATCCACCAAATGACCGTAGTGGGCATCATGGGCAAGCTATATTTGAGCATTTCCTTGATTTTCAATTTAGAAACAAACTTAAAGGAAAAGTCCTTATAAAGCTTCGCGTAAATTACCAAAAATACAGTTCCGACCGCATCGGCAACGGCAACGGAAAGCACGTAGCCAGTAACACCGAGCTTCATGGGGATTAGGAACAAAATATTAAAGGCAATCGTCAGCGCAGTGCCTAAAATTCCCTGAAATGCGTACAGTTTCATATGTCCCTTTGCTCTCATATACTCCTTGGCAAGAGTATGGAAATTTGAGCTTATAACGTAGAACGTGAGAAGCCACGCAAAGCCGTCAAAATAAGAGATAAGCGAGATAAGCGGAGATACCAAAAGGAACACCGCGCTCGTGCAAAGAAGCACAGTCGCCCCCGAGGAAAATACCACCTTGTTGTTCTCTTCCTCATCAGCTGCAAATCGAAAAACGCCATGAGTAATTCCTATACAACAAAACGGAATAAGCAAGTTAGCGGCATTTGTAATAAGGTCCGCCGTGCCGTACTGCTCCTTTGACAAAATAGCCGTGTAAAGAGGCATCAAAAAATAGACGAGCAGCTTTGATGCAAACGTACCCACTGACAGTATTAACGTATTTGATAATAGCTTTTTGTACTTGTCCATTTCCCCACCTCCTTAAAAATTCGACTTTAATATTATACCACATTTATACGGCCCAGTCAACGAGTTTTGAAAGATTTCACAAATAAAAACCCACCGCCGAGGCGGTGGGTGAAATGACAAATTATTTATAAATTATCGGATTGATAAGTCCGTATGTTCCGTCTTTTCTTGCGTAAACCACGCAAACGTTACCTGTTTCGTCATTAAAGAAAACGAAGAACTGATGTCCGAGGAGGTTCATCTGCATAATAGCTTCTTCAACTGTCATCGGGAAAAGCTCAAACTCCTTATTTCTTACGATGAATTCGGGATCTTCGTCAAGCTCCTCGCCAAGATCAGGAAGGATGAATTCGTTCTCCTTGAATCTCTTTTCGAGACGGGTCTTGTTCTTTCTGATCTGACGGTCAATGATCTCTACGCAGCGGTCCATAGCGTTTTGGAAGCTGGTGTCGTCAACCTCAGCACGAAAGATCGTGTTAGCGCCGTGAATCGTGATCTCAACTGTATCACGCTCACGCTTACAACTGAACGTTACTGTTGCGGAGGCCTCTGAACCAAAGTATTTGTCAAGTTTTGCAATCTTCTTTTCAGCCATTTCTTTGGTTGAATCCCAAACGTTCATCTGTCTGCCAACAATAGTAATCTTCATAGTATCATTCCTTTCGAGTTGTATTTAATCGAAAAGGTTTCCCTTTTCTGATTTTATTATAGCACACTTCCATTTATTTGTAAATAGTTTATATAAAAAGTATCCATATTTTAATGTTGAAACACTTATAAATCTGTCTCTTATACACATCTGACGCTGCCGACGACTTAATAGGTGTAGTTCTCGGTGGTCGCCGGAT